>CAZYSY010000085.1:0-5124 GCA_964650295.1 uncultured Caldilineales bacterium
AGCCATTCCGGACTCATCGGATTTCCATTCTATTTCACCCTTTTCGGCTGATAGGCCAGGATGGAATCGGTTTCATCGGTGAATTTCCTCTGGACGTACCCATAACGAAACCAAACTGCCGTCAACTGCCAGCACTTGCCGTCATCTGCCGGCAAGTTGGCCAAAATGGGCAGAAAAATCGCCAGTCCACCGGGCCAGTCCACCTCCACTATGGACTGAGGGGGTGGACTGGGGGCTCGGGCCAGCTATTCATATTTCGAAAATACACATCACGATGTTGCAATACCTGCAACAAGGGGCCTTCAGAATGGGATCAAATCCCTTTCAAGGAGGTCCCAACTGTCTTTCTGGTTCAAAAAACGATCGGAATATGAGGAGATGTTCGAGTTAATCCGACGTCATCCTGGCATACGACCGGCGGAGCTGGCCCGGCTGCTGAACATTTCCCGGTCAACTGTACTCCGTCGGCTGCCCAGCATGGAAGAGGCTGGCTTCCTGCTCTATGAAGATCGGACGGGGGGACTTTGGCCTTTTTCTGAATCATAGCCTTTTCTGTTGCGGGATTTCACTACACCGTATGTTATGCTAAACTTAATCTTAAACAAACAGTTTGCCAGGGTATGACATTTTCTCATGGAGTGAAATCCATTATGAGCCGAGGCATGACCAGGGCTAATCGCCTGAAAGAAATGGAACGACTTTATCTGGAGCGGGCGTTCAGTGATATTGAGATGGCTGAACGACTGGGCGTAGATCGCACCATCATCTATCGGGATCGGAAAGAGATGGAGGCGGAATACATTCCCTTTATCGAGGAATCACCAGGCAAATATCGTATCGATCGCACCCAGTATCTTTCCCATGTGCGGCTGAACATCCGCGAGGCCCTGAGTTTGTATCTGGCCGCCCGCCGCGCATCGCAGCAGACCCGCATGGGGCGACAGCCTATGGCCAATGCTCTGGAGAAGCTCTCTTTGGCTATGCGTCAACCCATGACTGAGGAATTGGTCAAGTCAGCAGAGGAGATTCTGGCCTCGCAGTCCAGGCCCGATGCGGAGCAAGTGTTCGAGACAGTGGCCAACGCCTGGGTGGAAAGGAGGCGTTTAAGAATCAAATATCAGGGATTGAGGGGGCGCCAGGCCTATGATGATGTGGTGGATCCCTATCTTATTGAGCCCTCACCCTGGAGCGATGCTGTGTATGTCATCGGCCCCAGTGAGCAGTTTGGGCGCATTGTCAGCTACCGTCTGGATCGCATTCAGCACGCGTTCATGTCAGGCGAGACCTTCAGCGTGCCTGAAGACTTTGATGAAGATGCGCTGTTGCGGCACGCCTGGGGTGTGTGGACGACCGAGGAGGAACCACAGGAGGTGGTGCTGCATTTCGCTCCCGGGCCCGCGGCCAAACGCCTGCAAGAGAGCCAATGGCATCCCCTGGAGAAGGTGACCAGATTGGAGGATGGGGGCGTGATCTGGCGGGCGCCCATTGCCGAGTGGCGTGAGATGCTGCCCTGGATTCGAGGCTGGGGCGCGGATGTGGAGGTGCTCGGGCCTGAGGCGTTGCGAGAAACATTGATGGGAGAGGCAAATCGATTGATGCAACTTTATCACCCCAATGCCAAGCAAGAGGATACCTTTCGTTACTACGCCCATACACGAGAAGATGCTGATGAGTCAGAATGGCAACTATTGAAGGATCATCTGACGGCAACGGCAGAATTAGCTTTCGAGATGGGGAAACCGGCTGGCATTGGCGAGCTTGCCAGGGTGGCGGGTCTACTTCACGATATCGGCAAGTATTCTCAGGCTTTTCAAAGTCGTTTGCGTGGTTCGAAACGATCGGTAGATCACGCGACGGCAGGAGCCCGCGAGATCGTTCGCTTATTTCCAGATCCGCCCCAAAATTTACTGGCCGAAATGCTCTCTTACGGCATTGCCGGGCATCACAGTGGCCTGCCCGATTACGGCAGCGCCGCGGATACAGAGACAGAGGGAACGCTCCTGGCTCGCCGAGAAAAGAAACACTTGGAGGATTACAGCGCCTATAAAACAGAAATCGATCTCGGCTCTTCGCAGCTTACAGCGCCTCGCATCAAACCGGCCTTCTTCCGTGAGAAAAACAAAGAAATCGCCTACCAAGGTTTTTCCATTTCCTTCCTGACGCGGATGGTCTTTTCTGTACTAGTAGATGCTGATTGGCTGGATACGGAGCGTTTTGTCTTGGGCCAAGAAGCTGGACGAGGGCAATACGCCTCAATCGAAGCACTCGCCCGACAATTCAACGACTACCTCCGCCGGTTCGAAAACCCCAAAAGTGAAATCAACCGTAAGCGCACAGAAACGCTCAAAGCCTGCATCGAGAAGGCGAATCGGTCACCAGGCTTCTTTACGCTGACAGTTCCAACTGGAGGGGGTAAAACCCTTTCTTCCATGGCATTCGCCTTAAATCATGCCGTCGCCCATGGGTTGCAACGCATTATCTACGTCATCCCCTTCACTAGCATCATCGAACAGAATGCTGCAGTGTTCAAAGAAGCGCTGGGACCATTGGGCGAAGAGAATGTGTTGGAGCATCACTCTAACTTCGATTGGGAGAAGTTACGTAGGCCGGCGTACGAGGCTGACATCAGCGTTTACGAAAAATTGCGTCTCGCCGCCGAAAATTGGGACATTCCGATTGTGGTGACGACCAATGTGCAATTCTTCGAATCTCTCTTCGCAAGCAAAAAATCTCGGGCGCGCAAGCTGCACAATATGGCCCGTAGCGTCATTATCTTCGATGAAGTGCAGATGTTTCCCCTGGAATTTCTGAAACCAAGTTTGCTGGCAGTGCAAGAATTGGTGCAAAACTACGGTTCCAGCGCTGTGTTCTGTACCGCTACACAGCCATCTTTACAGGATTTCTTCCCGCGGCAAATCACTTTCACCGAGCTTTCTCCCGAGCCGCAGGCCTTGTTCGATTTCTATCGACGGGTAAAGGTCAAACACCTGGGGATTCTACCCGATGAGACTTTGGTGGAGCATCTATCGGATCATAACCAAGCGCTTTGCATCGTTAATACCAGACGACACGCTAAGGGACTTTTCCAGCAGTTAGATGCCGATGACAGATTTCATCTTTCCACTCTGATGTGCCCGATCCACCGACAACAAGCCCTGACAGAAATCCGACGTAGGCTTAGCGATGGACGCCCCTGCCGGGTGATCTCCACCCAAGTGATGGAGGCGGGCATTGATGTGGATTTTCCGGTTGGCTACCGCTCTCTGGCGGGACTGGATTCCATCATTCAGGCTGCGGGGCGGGTGAATCGAGAAGGAAGACAACATCTTGGCGAAATGTTCGTCTTCGTCCCTCAAACGGAATTCATTAAACGCACCCCCATCTTCGTTGCACAACGAGGCTCAGTGGCAGAGATGATCCTTCGCGATTTTGAGGATGATCCCACCGGCATCGAAGCTATTGCCAGTTATTACCGCATCCTTTACACTTTGCAGGACGAGCAAAGTTTCGACGCCCGCCGCATCATAGATTTCTTCGAAAAGAAAACGGGACGACCTGACTTCGATTTCAAGAGTGCAGCTGAGCAGTTCAAACTTATCGATTCGAATACGGTTGCAGTCATCATTCCCTTTGATGAAGACGCACAACAACTCATCAATGCTTTGAAATACGCGATTCATCCCATAGCCATCCTGCGCAAATTGCAACGCTATATCGTCAACGTTTACGAGCGAGAATTCGAGCAATTACAGAGTCTGGGCGTCATACAGACTATTGATGACGCCTATCATGTTCTGGACGAAACGTTTTTTTCCATTTATTATCATCCTCAAACAGGGCTGGAACTGCCTGGAAGCCGAGGCGGCGAGGCCATCTTCTTCGATTGAATCTTTCAAAGGAGGTTTGTATGGGATTCGGCATTACTATCCGGGTGCAGGGGGATTACGCCCTTTTCACCCGGCCCGAGATGAAGGTCGAGCGCGTAAGCTACGATGTCATCACACCCTCGGCTGCTCGGGGCCTCATCGAGGCCATCTATTGGAAGCCAGCTATCCGCTGGGTCATTGACCGTATTCATGTGTTGAACGAAATTCAATTCACCAATATTCGCCGTAATGAGGTCAGTGACAAAATTTCCACCAATGTGGCCAAAGGCTATATGAAGGGCACGCGCAAAGGCGCCTTCTATCTAGATGCCACGGCCACTCGCCAGCAGCGAGCCTCTATGGTACTCAAGAACGTGGATTACGTCATCGAGGCCCATTTCGAGATGGTTCCCGCAAGATGCGGCCCCGACGACACCCCAGAAAAGCATTACAACATCGTTTTGCGACGCCTACGTAAGGGCCAACATTATCACGCACCTTATCTTGGCACGAGGGAGTTTGGCGCACGCCTCACGCTCATTGAACCAGGAGAGCCTATCCCGCGAAGTGTGTTGCAAGGAGAACGCGATTTGGGTTGGATGCTCTATGATTTGGACTTCACCAATCCTAAGGATATCCGTCCTCAGTTTTTCAAAGCGGTCATGCGAGACGGCGTTATCGACCTCACCAATCTCGATTTGAAAGGGTGACATCATGATCTTACAGGCACTCAATCGTTATTACGACATCTTGAGCAAGGACCCCGATGTGAATCTTCCTCGTTTTGGGTATAGCACCACCAATGTAAGTTTCGCATTGAACATTTCAGCGGATGGTGACTTGCTGGATGTATTGCCCCAATTCATCCAGGTCCAACGAGGAAAGAAGATGGTGGAGCGCCCTCGCCCAATGGTTGTTCCGCAGCAAGTGAAGCGCACCGTACGCGTCAAGCCCAATTTCCTTTGCGATAATTGCGCCTATGTTTTGGGTATTTCCGAAAAGGATGAAAAAAAGCCAAATTATAGTAAGGAACGCTTCGATGCTTTTCGCGAGCTACATCGGGAATTGCTTTCGGGCGTAGACAGTTCTGCAGCTCGCGCGGTGCTGGCGTTTTTGGAAAAGCACAATCCAGCCCAGGCGCGAGAGCATCCTGCTATCGCCAGGCATCTGGACGAATTGTTGCAGGGTGGTAACCTTGTGTTTATGTTTCGTGGCGGGTTTGTTCAGGACGATCCCGAGATTCAACGCGTTTGGGAAG
>CAZYSY010000086.1:0-4714 GCA_964650295.1 uncultured Caldilineales bacterium
CTGAGGATGAACCATTGCTCCGAAATTGAAACGCATCCGTTCTGCATGGGGGCGTTTCAAAATTGGGGCAGACATTGCAAAATCCGCCGGATTGCGAATCCGGCTCCGAGGTGGGGCTCCCCAGGGCGGATTCGTAATCCGCCCGGCGAAACAAGAAAAGCGCCCCCAAATTGAAACGCACCCGTTCTGCATAAATTGATAGCTTTTTAGCGCATATTCTGCTATAATGCCTTCTGAAATGTAATGATAACCCAATGTGCAACTTTTTTCTGGCACATCGACGGGCTGATCAAGCAATCTCCGCAAAACCAGCTGACGAACATGGATGACCATAGACAAAATGGATAGAAACACATCTTCCGTCGTCGGTGTTCGTTCTGTCCTCCCTTCGTCTGCTTATCGTATCGTGGACCCAGGCATCAGCGCCCGTTTTTTAGTGCGGAAAAGTCGTATATCAGGTAAACATCGTTTCGTACACTGTCGATCGTTTGGATCGATTTATGGAGGATTTTTTGAAACAGAATTGGACGCGTAACGCTTTTGTCTATTTGCTGATTATCATTGCCGCAGTCGCCCTCTTTTTGGGTGTGAATCCTATGACCGATAGCGGTCCCAAGGAGATGGATCTTTCCACCTTGGCGGAGAAAATCAGCGCTGGTGAGGTCAAATCGATTGTCATTCGCGACAACGATCTGACTGTCACCATGAACAATGAAGATATTTATCGTTCTCATAAGGACGATGGAGCCAGTTTGATGGAAACCCTGCGGGCGCTTGGCGTCAGCACGGATGAATTGCGGTCGGTGGAGCTGAATGTGGCTCCTCCCAGCCAATGGAGTGGATGGATCACGCTATTGGGAACGATCCTGCCTTTGTTGCTGGTGGGAGCTTTGTTCTTCTTTTTGATGCGTCAGGCTCAGGGCTCCAACAGCCAGGCCATGAGTTTTGGTAAAAGTAAAGCCAAGATGATGACCGGCGATAAACCCACCATTACCTTCGATGATGTAGCCGGAGCTGATGAGGCCAAGGAGGAGTTGATGGAGGTGGTGGAGTTTCTGCGCGAGCCTGAGAAGTTTGCCTCATTGGGGGCGCGCATTCCTAAGGGCGTGCTCATGGTGGGGCAGCCCGGGACTGGTAAAACACTGATGGCTAAGGCCGTTGCGGGTGAGGCTGGCGTGCCTTTCTTCTCCATCTCTGGTTCAGAGTTTGTCGAGATGTTTGTGGGAGTGGGCGCCAGCCGTGTGCGCGACCTGTTCGAACAGGCCAAGCGCAATAGTCCTTGTATCGTGTTCATCGATGAGATCGACGCGGTGGGACGACATCGCGGTGCGGGTCTGGGCGGTAGTCATGATGAGCGGGAGCAAACGCTTAATCAGATTTTGGTGGAGATGGATGGTTTCGATACCGACACCAATGTTATTATCATTGCTGCCACCAACCGGCCCGATATCCTGGATCCTGCGTTGCTACGTCCTGGTCGTTTCGACCGACGCGTTGTATTGGATAAACCTGATGTGCGCGGTCGTCGCGCCATTCTCGATATTCATGTGCGCGGCAAGCCATTAGGGCCAGATGTAGATCTCGATAATCTGGCCCGGGCGACGCCTGGATTCGTGGGCGCAGATTTAGAAAACATGGTCAATGAGGCGGCTATATTGGCCGCCCGGCGCGGCCAGCAGGTCATTGGCATGCGCGAATTCGAAGAGGCCATTGAGCGCGTCGCCCTGGGCGGGCCGGAGCGACGCAGTCGTGTGTTGGGCGAGGAGCAAAAGAGGCTCACCGCTTATCACGAGGCGGGCCATGCCGTGGCCGCAAAGGTGCTCGAACCAGAAAACCCCGTCCAGAAAGTCACCATCATTCCACGTGGACAGGCTGGGGGATATTCCTGGCAGGTTCCCGAAGAGGAGAAAACCTTGCTTAGCGTGGAGGATCTCAAAGCTCGCATCGCGGTAGCGCTAGGTGGGCGCATTGCTGAGGAAATTATCCTTGGCGATATCTCCAGTGGCGCTGCTTCAGATCTCGAGCATGTCACGCGTATTGCTCGAGCCATGGTCACCCGTTATGGCATGAGTGAGCGGCTCGGTCCGATGATCTTCGGGCAGCGGCAGGAGATGGTCTTCTTGGGACGAGAGATTCATGAACAGCGAGATTATAGCGAAGAAACCGCGGCGCTGATCGATGTGGAAGTGCGGAAAATTGTTGATGATGGCTATCGTATGTGCCGGGAAGCCTTGGAGGCGCATCTCGACAAACTTGAACTTGTGGCCCAGGCGCTATTGGAACGAGAAACGCTTTCTCGTGAGGAGTTTGCGACCTTGTTTGAGACAGGAGAGTTGCCTGAGCTTCCCCCCAGCGAGCCCCCAACTCCGGCCCGGGTGGAATCTACCCCCCAGCCCTTGGGTAAGCCTGAATCAACCACAGGCCCATCGACGCCTCCTGCTCCGGCGCCGGCATGACGTTCATGGCCTAATTGAATTCCATGCGCTTCCCTCTGCAGGTGATGGACGCTTGGAGTTTGACTTCGACACGTGACCTTTCGTCCACCTTCCGCCGCGGCACTACCGTGACCCTTTAATCCTCAAATAGCCACGCCCGTCTGAAGCACTTCGGACGGGCGTGTTTGATGTGAGCGGGGAGAAAACAGACCTTAAATAGCGATCTTCTGAGCGATGGCATCCTGGGCCAGAGCGATGAAATCATCGACCGGCATCGCACCCAATCGTTTGCCATTGCGCAACCGCACATTAACAGCCCCTTCCGCCATTTCGCGTCCACCCAACACCAACATATAGGGTATTTTTTGTAGCTGGGCTTTGCGAATTTTAGCGTTCATGCGATCGTCACCATCATCCACTTCGACGCGCAGGCCAGTAGCCTTTAGCTGACGGGCGATTTCAAAGGCGTACTCATTCTGCTCATCGGTGATGGGGATGATCATAACTTGCACAGGCGTCAGCCAAACGGGGAAATTGCCACCATAATGCTCGATGAGCACGCCGAAGAATCGCTCCATGCTGCCCATCAACGCCCGGTGGATCATATAGGGGCGGTGCATTTTTCCATCGGCCCCCACATAAGTCAGATCAAAACGCTCCGGCAAATTAAAATCAAACTGGATGGTGCTGAGCTGCCAGGGGCGCTCCAGCGCGTCCGTGACGTAAATATCGATTTTAGGACCATAAAACGCGCCATCTCCTTCGTTGACGTCGTAAGGGTGCCCGCTGCGCTGTAATGCTCCCAACAGAGCTGCTTCAGCTGCGTCCCATTTCTCTTCCTCTCCCACACGCTTTTTGGGGCGGGTGCTCAGGTAGAGACTGAACTGCTCGAAGCCGAAATCCCTGAGCAAATTGATGCTAAATTGCAACACGCGATCAATTTCATCGGGCATCTGCTCGGGCGCACAGAAGAGATGCGCATCATCCTGAGTGAATCCACGCACGCGTGTCAATCCATGCAGTGCGCCCGAACGTTCATACCGATATACCGTACCCCACTCGGCCCAGCGCAGAGGCAAATCTCGATACGAGCGCTTGCGGCTTTTGTAAATTTGCACATGGAAGGGGCAGTTCATGGGTTTGAGATAGTATTCCTGCTCGTCGATGTCGATGGGCGCATACATGCTTTCCTTATAAAAATCAAGATGTCCACTGGTTTCCCATAACACAGCCCGGCCAATGTGGGGGGTATAGACGAATTCATACCCACCCTCCAGATGCATGCGTTTGGCATGCTCTTCCATAAGATAGCGAATGAGGCCGCCTTTTGGGTGCCAAAGAATGAGGCCGCCCCCAACTGTTTCATGGTTGGTGCTAAACAAATCGAGCTCTTTACCCAATTTACGGTGGTCGCGTTTTTTGGCTTCTTCAAGACGTTTGAGATATGCCTTGAGCTGTTTTTTGTTCTTCCAGGCGGTGCCATAAATACGTTGCAGCATCTGGCGATTTTCGTCGCCGCGCCAATATGCGCCTGCGACGTGCAACAGTTTGATCGCATCTGGCGGGATTTGTCCCGTATGTTCCACGTGAGGCCCGCGGCACAGATCCACGAAATCGCCATCGCGATAGATGGATATCTCGACCGGGCCTTCGATGGGCTCGCCATTGTCGTCCAGGCCGCCTTCCAGCAGGCCATCGATGAGCTCTAGCTTGTAGGGCTGATCTGCGAACAGCGCCCGGGCATCCTCAGCCGAAATCACCTTCTTCTCGAAGGGGAATTTGCCCGAGATGATCTGGCGCATCCGCTTCTCGATGGCTTCCAGGTCCTCTTGCGAGAACGTGCGCAAGTTGCCATCCTCATCGCGGCCCAGATCGAAATCGTAATAGAAGCCATCTTTGATGGGGGGGCCAATGGCTAGCTTGGCCTCAGGATAACGCTCCAATACAGCTTGCGCCATCACATGCGCGGCCGAGTGCCTGATTTTGTATAAATCGTCCGGCTGTTTTTGTTTTTGCTTGGGAGAGCCCATGAGAATATGAAATACCTCCAGATTGGGATAAAAATAAGATGACAAATGGTAACTACTAACGTACCCGACTTCAATCACCACAAAGGCGCAAAGACACTAAGAACACCAAGAATTTCAAAGCTTTTTCTTTTCTTCGCGTCTTTGTGGCTTCGTGTCTTCGTGGTTTCTAGCCTGGCTACCTTAGTAGTAACGACAAATGGGAATAATGGCCATTATGGCGACAGGGAGTGCACAGAGAAATCTGGTGCG
>CAZYSY010000087.1:0-6079 GCA_964650295.1 uncultured Caldilineales bacterium
TTGTGATGTTCCGTAATCTGCACCCGCACCCGCTCGCCCGGCAGCGCGTAGGCCACAAAGATGGTGCGATGGTCGTATTTGCCCAGGGCCTCGCCGCCGTGGGCGACGCCAGTCAGTTTCAGCTCGATGATGTCGTTCATAATCCAGGCCTCATTATATCTTTAAACGCAGGCTTTTGCACATTGCTATGGGGAGCGTCAGTAATTACAAGTTTGGTGTTGACCGCCTTTTTCTTTTTGTGTCTCCTTGTTTTGAGACGTGCGGGGTGCACAAGTGAAATACACTTTCAGTAGATCGCGATTTGCCATGATGCGCAGCGCCGGATCCGTGATCCGGCGGTGATTCGAGCGTCAAACCCGCCGGATTCGCAATCCGGCGGGATACATACTCTCGCAATCGTGCTCTACTGAATTTGCTTGCCTCTCTTCCACTCTCCCCTATTACGACCCCTGTGGCATGGTGGTGGAGTCCACCAATAGCAAAAAACTCAGCAGATGAAAGACCACAAGCGCACACTTTCGGACTGATTTTCCCTGGATTTGGAGTTGCCAGGAACGTCTTTCTCTGATACGCCCTTTGCCGGGGGTGATGCCAGGCTTCGGGCAAATGTGGTGCGGAATGCGTGAACAAACAACAGTCGTCCCCGCCCAGGACGACTGTTGCTGAAGACAACGTTGGTGGCGTTTGTGAGGAATTGGGGCGGTAAATTGGCCCAATGAAACAGGGTGCCGGGAGACCAATGACCGGATGGGGGAGAGCTTCCTTCCGGCGCTTTGCCTCCAGTCCAGATTATCATCATGGGCGGCTACGGGCTGCTACCAGCACTACTGATTAACGACGCGATTTGCCGCTACGGCGATCACGCCCGCCGCGACGGTCGCGACCGCCTCGGTCTCGGCCGCTCCGATCGCGGCCGCGGTTGCTACCCTTGCGGTCTTTCTCCCGAGCCTCTTCTGCGGTCCAGCCTTCCAGCACCGCCTGGCGGCTGAGACGAATTTTGCCGTTGGGGTCCACGTCGATGACCATGACCATCAGGTCGTCGCCCAGTTTGACGACATCTTCTACGTTGGGCACGCGATAGTCGGCCAGCTGGGAGATGTGTACCATGCCATCCACGCCCGGCAGAATTTCTACGAATGCGCCGTAGGGCTCCACCCGCACGACTTTGCCGGTATAGATCTGGCCTGGCTCGACTTCTTTGGTCATCATTTCGATCTCATCTCGGGCCGTTTCTGCGCCCAAACCGCCGGCGATGTACACCGTGCCATCCTCGTCAATATCGATTTTTACATCATAATCGGTCTGGATTCTGCGGATCATCTTGCCTCCGGGGCCGATGACTTTGCCGATCTTCTCAGGGTCGATCTGGATGGTGATGATGCGGGGGGCGTTGGGCGAAAGCTCGGTGCGGGGTTCGGAGATGACTTCCATCATCTTGCTCATGATGTAATTGCGGCCTTCCCGGGCCTGCTCCAGGGCGTTCTCCAGCAGCTCGTAGCTGAGCCCCTTGATCTTGATATCCATTTGTAAGGCGGTAATGCCCTTTTCGGTGCCTGCGACCTTGAAATCCATGTCTCCAAGGTGGTCTTCCATGCCCTGGATGTCGGAGAGCACCACGTAGCGGCCTTCGGGCGTGGTCACATCGCCCTCGCTGATGAGGCCCATGGCGATGCCCGCCACCGGTGCAGAGATGGGCACGCCCGTATCCATCAGGGCCAGGGTGCTGCCGCACACCGATGCCATCGAGGTGGAGCCATTGGAGCTGAGGGCTTCCGAAACCAGACGCAGGGTGTAGGGGAATTGATCTTGGGGAGGGATCACGGGCTCCAGAGCGCGCTCGGCCAGCGCCCCATGCCCGATCTCCCGGCGCTTGGGGCCGCGCATGGGCCAGGTTTCGCCCGTGGAGAAGGGGGGAAAGTTATAGTGATGGATGTAGCGTTTGGTCTCTTCTGGGGAGAGATTATCCAGAGTTTGAGCGTCGCGGGGCGTGCCCAGCGTGGCCACCGTCAGCACCTGGGTCTCACCTCGAGTGAACAGGCCCGAACCGTGGGTGCGAGGCAAGATATTCACGGCAGCGGAGATGGGACGGATAGTCTTGGGATCGCGGCCATCAGGACGAATGCCCTCATCCAAAATAAGCCTGCGCATCACCTTCTTTTCTACATCATCGAAGGCCTCTGTCAGGGCCTTTTCGTCCTCGATCTCCTCGCCCAGCTTCTCCAGCATCTCGGCTCGAAGTTGCTCCAAAGCCTCGCCGCGAGCAGTTTTGGAAAGACCCGCCTTCATAATCTCCACAATGCGACTGGCGACCATATCATCCACAGCTTTCACCAGATTCTCATCCGGCGCGGCCACTTCCACCACCATCTTTGTCTTGCCCAGCTCCTCCTGCATCTTGTATTGCAGATCGATGATAGGTTGCATCGCCTCATGTCCGATCTTTAGGGCTTCCAGGATCATGGTCTCTGGTAACTCATTGGCTCCGGCCTCCACCATGAGGATGCCCTCGCGGGTGCCGGCCAGGCGCAGGTCCAACAGGCTGTTTTCCATCTCTGGGTAGGTGGGGTTGATGACGAATTCATCGTCGATGTAGCCCACGCGCACTGCTCCCACAGGGCCATCCCATGGCACATTTGAGATCATCAATGCGGCGGAAGCGCCATTGATGGCCATAATGTCCAGAGGATTCTCCTCATCCGCGCTCAGCGCAGTGCAAATAATCTGCACATCGTTGCGGAAGCCTTTAGGAAAAAGGGGACGTAGAGGGCGGTCCACTAATCGGGCGGTGAGAATGGCCTGGGTGGAAGGACGCCCCTCGCGACGGAAGAAATTGCCGGGGATACGACCCGCGGCGTAGATTTTCTCTTCGAAATCCACGCTCAGCGGGAAGAAATCGATGCCCTCGCGCGGGGATTTCGAGGCCGTAGCTGTGGCTAGGATAACAGCGCCGCCTAGGTGAACGGTAACGGCGCCGCCAGCAAGTTTTGCCAGCCCGCCAGTTTCGAACGCGATGGTTTTGCCGCCAACTTCGGTTTCGTAACGGTAAGGTTGATGGTAAGTCATAATACTCCTTCTTTTGTTGTTCCACCTGACGCGCCAACGCATTGTCCTCCCAGGAGGTTTCGCTTTCAACTGCAAGCTCAGGGACTGGAAACTGAGTCGTACAAGCCCGGGTACGGCTCACTTGCCAATTCCTGCGCCTTGCAGTGCGGTCGTGCGTCTCTGGTCTAGTGGAGGATGGGGTGCGAATTGCTTCGCGGATGTTGTTTTTGTTGAGATTACGAAAGAGGCGAGCAAATGGTGCTCCCGATGCCATTTGCTCGCCTCTTTGCAATCATTTTGAGGTTATTTGCGCAAGCCCAACCGCTGAATGAGCTGTTGGTAACGTTGTGCATCTTTACGCCGCAGATAAACCAGATGGCGACGGCGTTGGCCCACAAGTTTTAGCAATCCTCGACGGGAGTGCTCGTCATGTTTATGGGTCTTTAAATGTTCGACGAGTTGGTTGATCCGCTTGGTCAGCAAGGCCACCTGCACTTCGGGAGAGCCGGTGTCATGTTCGTGTAGGTGGTATTCCTCGATGATTTGCTGCTTTTCGGCAGTACTGAGAGACACTGAGGAGTTCTCCTTTTTTCTTGGCCGGGACACCGTTGGAATACCTGGACGCGTGCCCCAGCGAAATGTGGGAATGATTTTACTTCTGCTTTTGGGAGGTAAAGCGGGAGCCTTCTCCCTGCAATTGACAATTGTATCACTTTCCAGCCGAATAATCAAATTCATGCTGTTTCTTGAGGAGCGCTTTAGAATACAGCGCTTTTCAGCGTCTTGGTAACCCCACTCCTCGGATGATAAACGTCCCACAATGAGGCGTTTTATCAGTGACGCCGGGTCACAGGCCCGGCTGCGGAGCAAAGGAAAAGAGGGTGCGCTTAGGCGAGTCGCGAACTCGCCGTTTTCACGGTTTCACGACTTCCGTCGCCCGAGCGACCGCTTTCTCCCGGCCCGCACCGCGCCAAAAGTGGCCAATTGGAAGAAAAAATCGGCTGTGCTAAAATGATGCCAGCTTTTGATGCGCTTGGAAGCGCACGTTTACACCGCCGTTTTGTGACCAACCAGGGTGAATAAAATGTACGCCACTGGCATACAACTACTTGAAAAACTGGATGAGCAAGATCGAGAAAAGGCCGTCTATTTTCTCAAACTCTTGCTTGAACAGGAAAAATACCGAAAAACGAAAGCGGAATTGCGGGAAAGGAGCGAGGAAATTCAGCGGGGAGATGTTTTGACGCACGAGGAAATCTGGAGCCAGTAGGGGAGATCGCCCTGTTTTAGTTGACGTATACTGAGAGAAGTGGGAGATACATATTTTGAAAATCGGGCACAGGAAGGATGTGTATTGAACGGCGTTTCCGGGCGCTATTGCCCCAGCACTGAGCTGGTTCGTCCTCACTTTCGTAATACGATAGCGGGCACGGTGGACAAAAATTCTTTTGGCACTTGTTCCAAAACATATAAAGCATTGGCAACGCAGTTGTGGGAATCGTAGTTCAGATAAATGTATATCTTTTTCCCGTTATATTGCTCCGTAACAAAGGATACCTTCTTCGCTGGCCTTTCGTAGCTAAACAACGACACCTTCTTCCCTACCCGGTCGGGAAATGGAATGGGAATAGATGGATTATGCTCTAAGGCAAATTTACAACTCTCGCGTAAAAGATCTTTCCAGGTGTTGATTTCCAGCACTTGACCATCTGGTAAGCGAAAAAGTGTTGGCTTTTTTCCTGCAATGTCTTCCAACTCTTTCAGAGGGATGAAGATCATATCTTTTACGGGCTGTGCAGCTTCTCCTTTCTCATCAGCTTTTTCCGTTGTGAATGAAATACTTGCTAACTTTTTCTGCAAGTTAGCAACAGCATTTTCAAGCTCGTCAACCCTTTGTGACAACACATCAATGCCCTGTTCAATAGGCCAATATCGAGCGGCATCTAGATGTTGTACAAAATAGGCTGCACAAGTAACCGGATCATCTTCCGCCAAATTCAACACTCGCGCAGGAGACAAATTACCCGGCTGAAAATTATCAAAGTGTTGCCATATCATCCCGTCTGTGAGAAAAACATCGCTGAGGCCAAAACTGAATGCATAAGTTACCAAAGACATGATCAACTTTTTCTGCTGAAGGTTTGTCCCCAGCGCTTTGGCTTCAACGATGATCTGAGGAATGGCATTGCTATCATACAATGCGTAATCTGCCCGCACGTTGTCCATAGTCTTTTCTACTTCAACCATGTTTGTGTTGGCCGTATCCCACCCCAATGCCCGCAAAATCGGATCAATAAGAACCGCCCGTGTGGCAGATTCATTTTTTCTCAACGTCTCGCGATACAAATTCGCCGATTCCTGAATTTGGAGCAACACTTCGCTAAGATTACTCAAAGGGCTTCTAAATTCCATATCTTTCCCTATACCAAATCAAGTGTGGCAACGATAAATTATGTATCACATTCGCAGAATTAGGTAGTGTTTTTTATACGCTCGCTAGGAGACTGGATGAATGGCTCGTTTGGGCCATTTGGACGGCTATCCTGCCTCGCAAAAAGGGCGTTATTCGGTTTTTTGCAGCCGACTGATCGCATAAAGATGCACAACGGCAATCACACCTTCTTCTTTTACCACAGCCGCGGAGCATCGTCAAACAACCACCTGAGAGCGGATGCTTTTCATTTTATCAGCGACGCCGGGTCACAGACCCGGCTGCGGCGCAAAGGAAAAAAGATGTGTCTAGGCGAGTCTACGACTCGTCGGTGACTGGCTGGCAACGCCGGGTCACAGACCCGGCTGAGGAGCAAAGGAAAAAAGACGCGCTCAGGTGAGTCTGCGACCCGCCGGTTTCACGGTTTCACGACTTCCGTCGCCCGAGCGGACGCGGTAGCCGCCTCCTCCTCGCCCGCGGCCCGCTGCATCCACTTGGGGCGCACGTGCCAGAAGCGGGGCAAGGCCGCATCCCAGTCGGCCAGCAGCTCCGCGGCCAGGGGGCTTTGCGTGTGCTCGTAATGCGCCTCCACCATCCGCCGCAGGG
>CAZYSY010000088.1:0-5804 GCA_964650295.1 uncultured Caldilineales bacterium
ATCGAAAAGCGGCTGCACGTAAAACCGTGAGGTGAGCACGCCCAGGTATTGTTTTTTCGTTCCACGCCAGGGGTTATCCAGGCCGCTGACGACGAAAATGCCGTTTTTTCTCAATTGTTTCGCAATTTTGCGGTAAACCGGCACGGACCACCCGGAAACAATAGCGATGTCGGGTGAAAAATCAGCAATTTCTTTCTGAACCGTCTCCAGTTGTCTGTTTGAGCCATCGGGAAGCGTTTGCAATCGTGGCAGCCAGGAAAACAATTCATCTTTATAGGGATGGGCTGTCGCTCCCGCCCTGGCAACGCGAAAGACCGAGAGCTCTACCGGATGATTTTTCACCAAAGCCTGCAAGCAAGCATTGAAATAGCCGGACAATTCGGTCCATAGAACAACAATTCGTATCTTGTTCATGTGATGAAACCCTTTCGTGATTGTTTCGCAGCTTCATCCAGCACACTTGCCAGTATGCGAGCCTGTTCTAATTTAGAATAGCGTTTTATTATCTCAATATCCGCGTTATTCCTGACCGTACCTGAACGTTGCCATTCCTGATACCAAAGTAGTATCTGTTCTGCTATTTCATCCGCGGAAACTAGCGACACGCCTGCACGCGTTTGCGCCAATAGTTCACTTACACCGCCTTGATCATGAGGGAATGAGAGTATTGGCCGTCCTGACGCCAAATACTCAAAGATTTTTCCACTAAGTACGCCACGAATATGAGGGGTGGCCAGATGAAGAAGGATAGAAGCGTTTCGTTGCGCTTGCAGTGCTTGCTCTCGCGGTAACCAAGGGGTGATGGTTACAAATTCGTAACTTCGAAATCGCTGGATCGCCCGCAATGATTGCTCTGTGCTTCCTATGAAATGAATGCTTATGTGCACAGGGTCGATTTTCTGATCCATCAGGAGATAGTCTAGTGCTTGAAACAACGGGGAAGGATCTTGCCCATGGATACCTGGCAAGACGTTTCCTGTATAGACTATGGTGAAATTTGGTTGTCTTTCGTTATTGGACGAGGAATTTTCTAGATAATTAAGTAGTTTCGGATCGAAACCATTGTAGATGACCACTACGGGACGCTGATGCCGTTGACTGAGTTCGTCAGCAAGCCCTTGGCTAACAGTAATAATGGATGAGGCAGATTTGCATAATTGTTTTTCGGGTAATTCATATCTCCAGAAAAAACGCTTGCTTAGGAGTCGCCAGGTATCCCTAAAATCTGCTATCCATGGAACATGATAGGTGCGGCTTAAAGCGTCGGCTGCCTTGAGGGAGGCCGGTGGAGAGAATGTCGCCCATATAACATCGGGCTGCTCTTGTTCTATGATTTCTCGGCCTGCTGACAGGATATTTGTAAACCACTTGTTAGGATAACGTTCTCCCTGGATGAGAGGGATTGTTCTGTGATTGATCTGACGAAGAATAGGATGTTGTTCATTCTTACTTCCTGTTGGACAAGTTCTTATAATTGCTTTTTTCAGTGGTTCAGTTAGTGTTTTGGAATCGTAGTAGCGAGTATTGTCTTTCTTCCAATCACCTGCAACAACTATCGGCTCCCAGCCAAAAAAAGGCAAGAAGGTAACAACCCCGACAGCTCGACGCGCTGCAATTCCACTATAAGGAGGATAATGATAAGCGAGAAGTAGAACTTTTTTCATCGTAAAATCGGTATTCTGCGGACATTCTTCGTCGTTCTTGACACCAGGAAGAGTTGTGGGTCAAGAATGTGCTGCTGGGATGGTAACGCCACGGTTTGATCTTCTCCTCTTGAAACCAGCGGGCGATAGTGCTGGCCGCAATGCTGGTTACCACCGTTGATGCTTGCAGCCGCTTCGCTATCTCGCGCACACTCCATCGGGCCAGGGGCGTATCCGTTTCTTTCGGCAGACTGCATGCAATAGCTGTCGTTTGTGCTCGCACCTCAGGGGAAAAACGCCGCAGCGCTCCCGACCGTGGCAGATCATCCAGGTTCTTGCTTTCCACCCAACGCCGCCGCCACTGGCGAACGGTGCGATCTGTGCAACCAGCCTCTTGAGCGATCAGGCTTTGCTGGGCTCCACACGGCTTTTTCAAGCGTCTCTATCTGTCCCTGGAAAAAGCACAATCGATTATTGACACTCTCTTCACATGTCGCTCATGATGGTACTTCGCAGCAACAGGTGATGTCATAACGCAGTCTTCCCTTCGCCTAAATATGGATATCCATTGATACCGCCAAAACGTTTTTCTCGTTTCAATCGTTGGTAATGTTCAGCATCTCGATAGCGGATCAATCGCGCAGGAGCACCTCCAACGATGGCCAGGGGGGGCACATCACGAGTGACAACGCTACCTGCGCCAATAATAGCCCCTTCCCCGATGCTAACACCAGGAGTAATGGTGACGTTAATCCCAATCCATACATTAGCATCTATTGTAACTGGTTTTTCTATCATTGTTTCGTCATACGGAAGGAAGTTGCCCATAAAATTATGGTTGATAGTATAGATGGTTAGATTACGTGCAATATGAGCGTGGTCACCAATGCGAAGTCCCCCTTCAGCCCTGATAAACGCGCCTCGGTTAATATGAACATTCTCCCCAATATAGGCGGATTCAGGCTTTGTAATCTCGAAAGGGGCGCAAATATGTAACCCGGGCCCACATTGAGCAAAACGCTTTTTATAAGTCTGCGTTATCCACAGGCCCTTGGCAAGACGATATCGGACAGAAAACCACGAAATAGGGGGAAAGACTAATCCCAATAAACGGTTACGCATCATTCTATCATGCTCCTCCTTTTACTTTGATAACAGAAGCTGAAAATAGTTCTTTTATTTCTGGGACAAAAATAGCTAAACCGCCAAAGTAGACTACGCCTAATATCAACGCAAAAAGCAGATTGATCCAGGCAGACGGATTGAAAATACTTACGAAAAATAAAGACAATCCTGCAAGAACCGACACCAAAAAATAAGGGGCCATGATTCGTAGTATCTCTTTCCAATAGATGTTCACCAACGCCATTAGCCAAATAACTAAGTAACCATATACCAATATCCCACTTATCGAGAAGAGTATCAAGGCTAGCTGCACATTCCCTAATACTCCCCCTATCAACAAAGAAATCAAACGACTAACAAAAATCATGACATTAATAAATAACCCAAATTCCTGCTTTTCAAGTACGGAACTAAGTATGCTTAAAGGCGACGAAATAAACCATATAAAGGCCCAAGGAGCCAGAATTTGCACATAGGTTCCAGCCTCAACCCAATTTGCTCCAAAAATAACTTCAAATAAATCTTTCCCAATAAACGTTAACAGCAGTAGGGGAAACATTCCAAACATGACTAATCTTCGAAACGTTACTTCCACTAATGCGGTAAGAGTTCCATCTATTCTGGCGTCAGAGGCGCGTTGAAAGAAAACTTGCGAGATAGATCTACCGATCATACTCATGGGAAATTGAATCAGTCGAAATCCGAATGAATAAAATCCTACAACATCTGTTGAGAAGAAGCTGGATAATAGCAAGACAGGTAACTGCCATGATGCTGTATTGAGTAAAGTCGCCCATGTTGTATAAAGAGGAAATTTACGATACCGCTTGATTCCATGCCACATGACTGATAGCTGAATTACTTTACGGAAGTAACGGCGATCTTTCCTCAAAATTTGTCCGCTTAAAATGCCCGTCGATACAGCCTGTCCCATCCATCGAGCCACAATCATAGAGCTTCCTGTGCCATACCCCGCATACCCGGCACCTACCGTCGACCCAACAGTTACCAAGGCGCCAGCAACCCTAGAGAAAGAGAGGCGGCCAAAATTTTTTTTGCGTGCATTCCAATAGGTCAAACTAATGGCCGAGCCAGAGATAAAAACAGCGACTGGCATCAACCAAAAATATGGCCGCAATTCGGGTGCATTAAGTAAATCGAGAAACGTGCCTCCAAACAAAATCAGCAACGGTACGATCGAGATACTAACCAATACGCTTATCCCGATTGAGACCCCCAATAAGCTAGCTGCCTCTTCATTCGAAGCTGGCAACATAATAGCCTGCTCATAGCGCATGGTCGCAAAGACACCAAGAATCGCAACGACTGAAGCAAATAAAGCGGCTACGCCGAAGGCTTCAGGCGCGTACATGCGAGTGTAGATTGGAGCCGCTAAGAGACCCAACGCCTGGGCAATGACTGTACCCGAAACAAGCTTGGATACATCCCCGACAAAACTGGTTTCCTTTCGTGTTGAAACAGAAGAGGCCTGTTCCGTTTCACTACCTGGCTCAATCATCTATTCTTCGTCTGTCGCAACGAGCAGATGTAGGCAAACGCCACAAAATCTCTTACGGACGACCATAAAAATGCCTCACAACATCAACAACTCGTAAAAGCATCATCTCACTCAATTCAGGATAAATCGGCAACGCCAACGTCTCATTCGCCGCCGCTTCACTGAACGGGAACTCCCCCTCGCCATAGTCCCAATCAGCAAAACACTCCTGCAAATGCAACGGCACAGGATAATAGATCTCACAGCCGATCTGGTGCTCCTTCAAATAAGCTTTGAGCGCATCCCGACGTGACGACCGAATAACGAACTGGTTGTAGATGTGGCGACCAAAGCCTGCGTCGCGAGGCATGACCAAACCATCGTCACCATCTAACAGCCCTGCTTCGGCAAATAGCCGGCGATAAGTCGCTGCGTTGCGCTGCCGGCCAGCCGTCCATTCATCCAGATAGTTTAGTTTTACTCGCAACACCGCCGCCTGGATGGCATCCAACCGGAAGTTGCCCCCCAACACCTTATTGTAGTATTTAGGGCGGTAACCGTGGTTGCGCAACAACCTCACTCGATCAGCCAAGCCAGGATCGTTGCTGGTCACCATGCCGCCATCGCCAATCCCGCCCAGGTTTTTGGACGGGAAAAAACTGAAACAGCCTAAATGCCCGATAGAACCCGCACGACGTCCTTTGTACTCGGCACCAATCGCCTGAGCAGCATCTTCGATTACATATAAATCATAGCGTTCTGCCAGATCCATGATTGGATCCATATCCGCCATCTGACCATATAGATGTACAGGGATAATCGCTTTGGTGCGCGGGGTAATGGCCGCTTCAATTTGGGCAGAGTCGATGTTGTAGGTCAGTGGGTCGATATCTACGAACACCGCTTTTGCACCAAGCCGAGCAACAGAACCCGCAGTGGCAAAAAAGGTATAGGGCGTTGTGATAACCTCATCCCCTGGTTGAATGTCAATCGCCATCAATGAAACCAACAGGGCATCCGTGCCAGAAGAGACGCCAATGCCGTGTTGGCACTGGCAATAGGCCGCAACCTCCTCTTCCAACGCCGCCACCTCCGGCCCCAAAATAAAGTATTGTGATTCGATTACACGATCGACAGCTTCCTGCACCTCGTCGCGAATCGTAGCGTATTGTGCTTTTAGATCAAGCAGCGGCACAGCTTGCGTACTGGACATATCTTTCTCCTTTCAGAATTTTGTAGATAATGACTGATGTTCCGGCCAATCCAGACAACGAAGCACGCCCGGTTCCACCTCACGATAACGCCATCCACTTTGCGGGCATATCCAATTATCATCCTCGTCTCGCTTGGTGAGTCGATGTCCGTGACGGCTGATCCACCCCACCTGTCGCGCAGGCACGCCCACCATCAGGGCATAATCAGGAACATCCGCTGTTACTACCGCCCCTGCGCCGATCAGTGCATACGCTCCAATCGTGACGCCGCAGACAATAGTGGCATTGGCCCCAATGGTAGCGCCGCGTTTCACAAGCGTTTGT
>CAZYSY010000089.1:0-3932 GCA_964650295.1 uncultured Caldilineales bacterium
GGTGGCCAGAAAATCCGCACCCATTTCCGCCTGCGCGTAGCGCAGCATATGCTCGAAACGCACGCGACGATTGCAGACCAGGCAAGGATTGGGCGTCCTCCCGCCTACATATTCCCGAATAAAGTACTCGACCACCGTCTCTCGGAAGAGCTGGCTGACGTCGATGAGCCGAAAGGGGATGCCCAGCTGCGCCGCGATGCGCTGAGCATCGCTGACTGCCTCGAAGGTGCAGCAGCGGTTCTCCTGGGCCTGAGATGGATCATCAAAAGGATCCACCCATAACCGCAGCATCACGCCCTGAACTTGATACCCCGCCTCTACCAGACGCGCGGCCGCGACCGAACTATCGACGCCGCCGCTCATGGCAACAGCAATGACTATTTCGGATGGTGGTCGGGAGAGAGAAAGGTTTTGTTGGAGCTGCATTATGAGAGACGCCAGAAGAAATTCAGGTTAAGTAGTTGCTGATATGAATTTTAGTAGATCACGATTTGTCATGATGCGCAGAGCCGGATCCGTGATCCGGCGGTGATTCGAGCGTCGAACCCGCCGGATTGCGAATCCGGCAGGACACATACTCTCACAATCGTGATCTATTGAATTTGAAATAAACTTTGGAGATGCTTCCTACTCATCAGACGAAGACAGACGAAAAGACGAGGGTGGACGAAGCGAATCATCGTCTATGTTCGTCAATCTTCGTCCATGTTCGTCAAAGTGCGTAGGCGCTTTTCTCAAGTTTCAAATGCGCATCTATTTAACACGTCGGCAAACGCCCGACGGAAATTCTCTCCCAAGATTTTCCTGATGTCTTCAGGAGAGTAACCGCGCCGCAACAATCCTTCGGTAATTGCTGGATATTTTTCGCCGCTATCCAACTCTGAAGGTATGGTTGCGCCATCATAATCTGATCCAATTCCGACATGTTCGACACCGGCTACATTCACGAAATGATCAAGATGATCCAACAAATCTGCAAGAGAGGAGCGTGTCCGATCCGCCGAGAGATAATACGTGACAAACGTAACGCCAATGACACCCCCCTTCTCGGCAATGGCGCGGGCCTGGCTATCACTGAGATTACGAGGATGTTCGAACAGCGCTCGGGCATTGGAGTGGCTGGCGATGATGGGTTTACTGCTGATTTCGAGCACATCTTTCAAGCCTGCAGCATTGAGGTGAGAGACATCCACCATGATGCCCAACTCGCCACAAACCTCCACCAGATCGCGACCAAAGGGAGTCAACCCAAACTCTGTGTTGGCCCGAACGCCATCGGCGGCGGGGTTTCGCACATCCCATGTCAGGCCAATATTGCGAATGCCCAGGCGATAAAAGGCATACAAAAGGCTCATCTGTCCATCTAGCGCTTCCACGCCTTCCAGGCCCAAAATCGCGCCGATGGGGCCTTGAGGCGACAGTTGGGCGAGATCATCTGCGGTCTGCACCAGGGCGATTTGGTCGGGCGCCCGGCTGATGAGCTCGTAAAGCGCCTCGACTCGCTGCAATGCGCCACTGGTGGCGTTGGCGCTCAGCCGTTCGACGCCCGGAAAACAGGCGAAAATCTGGGCATTAATACCGCCCGCTCGCATCCGCGGCAAATCCAGATGTCCATGATCGCCCCATTGAGTTAGATCGCGCCGAAAAGGAACTGCAACAGCATGGCCAAGGGTGTCGCAATGGGCGTCGAAGACGAAGCTGTTCTGGTGCAGATCAATCGCTTGAGGCGTATAATCGCTCATATTCTTCTTCCAAGAGAATGATGTGTTTGTGAAGGGAAAGCGTCGGGACTTTCAGGTTGTAAATGTGGATGCTGGCATTGATGACCGCCACCTCCTCCTCAAACTCCTGGCGGTAGCTACGCCAGACCTGTTCCAGAGCCAACAGTTCATGACCAGGGCGTCGATCCCGCTCGGTCAGATACCAACGGTAACGCCGTGACAGCAATTGGCGAGCTCTGTTCAGCCGGGCGTCGATCTCCCGTCCCTCTTCAATCCAGGGCAGTGTGTGACCACTGTCTCGCAGAAGATCATACGCCAGCTGGCGCTCCTCTGGCAAAAAGGGATTACGCCTTTCGGGCAAAGGCCTGCCCTGGCCGCTGAGATCGTTGAATAACCCTTCTTCTTGGGCCTTCCGGATTTTTTCCTCGACCCAGTCCTCCCAGCTTTTGTCCTCCGGTTTGCGCCGGCGCTCCGACTCGTCGCTCATGGCGTAATGTGCAAAGAAACCCCCGCTTTCACGGGGGCTTCGACGTCAGTCATTTCGGGATTAGCGCAATGGCAATTATTCGTTGTCCTTGCCTTCAGAAAAAGCTTCCTCCGCTCCCTCGGCGGGGAGCTTTTCGATGGGCTCTTTAGCGGGTAGATTCTCCAGCGGGCGGGCGGGGGCTGCAGCATCCAGTCCGATCTGAGCTGTCAAGTGGAATTGCACCAGGAGGGCCCAGAAAGAAGTAAAGAACAACCCTACACCACACAAAAGCGCGCCTACGAGCCCGGCGATCATGTAAACGACCCAGGAAACCAGCGCGACAATGATGATTTGCCCCAAATGCTTCTTGGCAAAGTCGAGAATGTCGCCAAACTTGAAGCCATCGGCCAACTCACCGGTCTCGGCGAATTTGATAATGATGCCTGGCGTCGCCAGCCAGAGGACCAGGCCGTACAGGAAAGCAAAACAGCTAAAACACATGCCAAAGATGGATGCCGCACTACTGCCAGAATCGGAGTCGCCTGCAAGAGCCATCGGAAACAACATCAGAATGAGCAAGATAATCAGAGGGAGCGACCAGACAAACAGGATAACTACCAACTTCAATCCCTCAACAATCTTTTTTCCCCACTCATCCCATTCAGGTAATGGATCAGGCTTATGGCTACGAACATTTCTTACAAGCTCAACGCCATACCCATACAATAAAACAAGGCCAAAAATGGGGACAAACATTAGCAATCCGCCGATAAGTATCTTTTCAATCCATTTCTTATCTTCAAAGGTAAAACTAAATGATTTGCCGATATCCATCATTTCCTCCAGGTGAAAGATAGAAAGAGTGCAGCGGGAGTTATTGAAGAATTAATCATAAAACTTAATTATTATTATAACAACCTTTCGATCTTTTTACAACAGCACCCTTCGATCAGGTGTGTTTCAAAATGGGGGCAATCATTGCCATCCCGCCGGATTGCGAATCCGGCTCCGGAGCGGAGCTCCCCAGGGAGGATTCGTAATCCGCCCGGTAAAACAGAAAAGCGCCCAATATTGAACCATGCCCAGACAATGGGTGCGGTTCAACATAGATGCATTCACTCGATGTAGACCGGCTGAGGTTGTCAGGCCTGCGCCTACGGAGACCGAGATCACTCGGCCCGTGCATCATTAGACAACTTGCTCTGAAATTCCGGCAAAACATGAAGGAACTTCAAATCAAAACACGCAAGGAAAACAAATCAAGACATAAAGAAAATGCGTCAAATAGAGGCGTTTTCGTCATGATATATGAAGTGTTATTCCGTGAATTTATTGAAAAGCGCCAGTATGCCCACGCACTACCAAACAGTAATTGATGAAAAGAAAACATACCCCCCTGAAACAAAAATTGCCATATCAATTGGATATTGTTATACTTTCTTGCAATAATCGGCAGCGGGATGATTGGAACAATGACGCTCATGTCTTTCCGCATAGGGAACATGACAGCCGGTTATTTTGTTTTTCGTAGTCTTGACAATTTCACACTGACTTTCAAATCAGCTTAGAGTTTTTGTTTCGATATAGTTTACCGTCCGGCCATTCCCTCCCTCGTCCAAAAAAGGAAACGCTATGGCTCACGCAATGCAACATGATCTCAACGGCAGCACGTTGCAACCTGGCGATGTGCAGTTGGAGGTGGAAAATGTCAAGCTGCGGTTCGGCGGGGTGACCGCGTTGGCCGG
>CAZYSY010000090.1:0-8195 GCA_964650295.1 uncultured Caldilineales bacterium
GGCTCTGGCGCTGGCAGGCATGGGGCTGGCGTTGCTCGCAGGCGCACTGGCAATCTATTTTCTTTTCACCTACGATTGGCGGCAACAAGCCACCATCAAATTCCCTTTGCTCTATCAGTGGGGAGTGTGGTGGCAGGATCACCGTCCTTCCATCCCTGTTCCCGAGGATATCAACGCCAACGTGGCGGCCAGCGGATTGGAATTGCTGCTGCCGCTGGGCATCGGCGCAGCCTTGTTTGCCATCCAACAGAGGTGGCTGCGCCCCGTCGCTTTCATTGCCCTAGCCGCGGCGCTGTTGGCAGCCATCACTCTTGTGGTCACGATGTCGCGCGGCTCCTGGTTGGGGCTGGGCGCTGGCGGCCTCCTGGCTCTCTACATCTGGTGGCGAACCCGTAGCAACGGACGCTGGCGGCGGCGTGACGACCTGATCGTGGGTCTGCTTATGGCGGGCATACTGGTCGTATTCCTGATGGCGTTGCTGGCTCCGGGATGGCTGCACTTGCTGGATTCCCTCGGATTCGCGGCGGCTACGGGCAGTCGGGTGGCCCTCTGGCGCGACGCCCTGACCATGATCGGCGACTATCCTTTCACGGGCAGCGGTCTGGGCGTAACGATGATGGTCCACGCCAGTTATGTAATGCTGATCCATGTCGGATTTATCGCCCAAATGCACAATCTTTTTCTGGAAGTGGCGGTGCAGCAGGGACTTCCGGGCATGGCGGCGCTTATCGGATTGCTCGTTGCTGCAGCGATGGCATTGCGCTCCCGGCTTATTCACCGAGGCCCGTCCATCCTGCTGTTTGCCGTCATCATCTCGTTGACGGCGCTAATCGTGCATGGCATGTTCGATGCCGCGGTGTACGCCTCCCATATGGCGCCGCTGATGTTTTTGCCCATGGGATTCGCCCTGGGCCTGGCTCCAAAAACACGGCGAACAACGCAATCCTCGCATCTTCAGCGCAGGATGTTTCTGCTCGGAGGTTTGTTAGCGCTGGGGCTACTCTGGCCGCTGACGCCCGCGGCCCGCTCCGCATTCCTCTCCAACCTGGGCGCGGTGCAGCAAACCCGAGCCGAATTGTCCGTGTACGACTGGCCTGAATGGGGCATCCAGGATGCTGTCCGCCGCTCGCCAAACGTGGACCTGAGTCCGGCTATCGCTTATTATCAGGCAGCCCTGGTCCTGAATCAAGACAACGTGAGCGCCAATCGCCGCCTGGGTCAGATTCAGCTTTCACGAGGATCGTATCAACAAGCGCACAGCCTTTTACAACGAGCGTATGCGCATGCGCCATGGCAGCACCCTAACCGATTATTGTTGGGGGAAAGTTATGCCATTCGAGGTGAGATCGAACCTGCTGCCAGGTTGTGGAGCACCATCTCAGCCCAGCTTTGGTGGGATAAAGATTGGATTGGGCCGCAATCCTTCCGCACACGCCAGTGGTGGCACCACTCGATCGAAGAAGAGCAGCAAGCAAATTGGATCGGCGAAGTAATCGATCAGGCAACCACAATCGAGCAAGAGACAAATCCATGATCCGAAAATACCTGGTATTCCTCCTGACAGGCCTCATCTTCCTGCTTTTTCTGGCCCAACTCGGCCCAAGCGCAACCATCACAGCACAACCACGCGTCGCCTGGAGACAGCCAGTCAATCTTTCGAACTCACCAACCAACTCCACCCATCCTGCCGTGGTGTCTGACGGCTACGGCCATGTCCATGTGTTTTGGAGCGAAGATATGGGAGGGCCGGAGCTAGGTGCAGACGCCCTGGGGAACCCGGGGAACGCCATCTTCCATCGCTGCTGGGATGGCCAGCGTTGGTCACCGCCAGTAGATGTACTGGCCGTAGCAGGCGATCCGTTGGCAGATTTCGTTTCCGTAGCCATTGATGACGACAACCAGCTTCATTTGGTTTGGACGGGATTGAGCGATCTTTATTACAGCACAGTGCCAGCCGTCGAAGCGGACTCGGTGCACGCGTGGGCACAGCCAGAAATCATCGGCGCCAGCGCCCGCACCCGCTTCGAATCGGACATTGCGGTAGACAGTCTGGGAACGGTGCACATTGTTTACGCCTCCAAGGGAGAGACGACAGGCGTCTATCACATCATGCAACAGAAAGGCAACCGGGCCTGGTCGATTCCCCAACGCATTTCCGCCCCCCTCACCGAGCACGAAGAGGGATTTCGGGATGTGCGCATGACCATCGACCAACATGACCGCATTCATGTGGCCTGGGGCACGTTCAATGCCCGTGGGTTCGGGCAAGGATTGTATTACGCCCGCAGCGAGCCAGGCGGCGCTGCCTGGGATAATGCCATTCTCATGGATGAAGCAGCAAGCGATAAAGACTTCATCGGCTTTCCTTCCCTACTGGCTCACGCCCCTGACGAACTGTTCTTACTCCACGTAGGGGCAGAGCCCCGAGGACGCGTCGAGCACACTTCAACCAATGGTGGGGCCACATGGAGCGAACCGCATCAGGTGTTGATCAACATGGAAGGCGTCAACGGCTTCCTGGCTCCATTGGTGGATGGTGCAGACAATATGCACTTACTCATCGACATGCGAACGACAGCGGATCAGATGGTGGGAATCTATTACGCACCGCGCTCGGGGCAGGATTGGTCACCTATCATCCCTATTGCTGTGGAGGCCCCTTACGGCCCTACAGCGCACTACATGAACGCCGCGGTGCGTCTGGGCAATGAAATTCATGTCGTCTGGACCCAATTACGTGGTGGGGAAATCTGGACTGTGCGAGGTGAGATCGCTGGCATTCCGTCCGCAAAAGCACAGCCCACGCCCACTCCGGAGCCGCAATCCGCGCTACTACCCACGCCTACTGCCGACAGAGAACGTCCCTCAACGTCGATTTCTCCATCTCCAGCCTCCACGGAAAACGATCACCTGCTCCCTCCTGCATTACGCTCACCACCTCCTCCTGCCATGAGTCTCTGGCAGATCATTGGCATCGCCGCCGCCCCAGTGCTCTTGTTTCTGGGTGTAGTTATCCTATGGCAGGTGCGACGGAGATGAGCGAATTACGCACATTGTTCCAATATCGCGACCTCCTGTGGCTATGGACGCTGCGCGAAGTGCAGGTGCGCTACAAACAATCGCTATTGGGCATTGCCTGGGCGGTATTGCAACCCCTGACGCTAACCATCATCTTCACCATCGTTTTTTCCCATTTGGTGCGCGTGGATACGGGCGATATCCCCTACCCCATTTTCTCCTATGTGGCCCTGGTCCCGTGGACGTTTTTCGCCACGGCGCTGAGTTTCGGCATTGCTAGTTTGGTCAACAACATGAACCTGGTGACGAAAATCTACTTTCCCCGCGAGATTCTACCGCTGGCAAACATCGGTGCAGCCTTCGTCGATTTTCTGATTTCCGCCATCATTTTAGTAGGAATGATGCTGATTTATGGTATCTGGCCCGGATGGACGGCGCTATGGGTGTTCCCCCTCCTTTTCATGCAGATCGCCCTTACAATTGCTGTTGTGTTACTGGGCTCAGCGCTACTGGTATTTTTCAGAGATGTGCGCTTCGTGGTGCCGCTGCTGATTCAGATATGGATGTATGCCACGCCCATTATCTATCCCGCCTCGCTGGTCCCAGAACGATACCGCACGCTCTATTTCCTCAACCCCATGGCGGGGATCATCGACGGCTATCGACGGACTTTGCTCGAAGGCCAGCCCCCCATGTCCGGGAACATGCTCCTGGGCGCCATCGTGACGCTGGTTTTGCTGGTGATCGGTTATCGTTTCTTCAAACAAGCTGAACCACGCTTTGCAGATCTAATATGAACGATCTTCCCATTGGCTCCGTAATCTTCGAGAATGTATCCAAACGCTATCGCTTGGGCTCATTAGGCACACTGCGGGGGACGCTAACCGCACTCAGAACCCACCGCAAAGAAGATCGCCAGGACCTGTGGGCGTTGAAGGATGTGAGCTTTCGGTTGGAGCCGGGCGACGCTCTGGGGATCATCGGTCCCAATGGCGCAGGCAAAACCACCGCGCTCAAGCTGCTTTCTAATGTCACTCGCCCCACATCCGGGCGCATCCGCGTGGGCGGGCGGTTTTCCTCACTCATCGAATTGGGCGCGGGATTCCATCCTGAACTCACGGGACGAGAAAACATCTTCCTGAATGGCGCGATTCTGGGCCAGAAGCGAAGTGATATCCGCCGCAAACTGGACGCGATCATCGCATTTTCGGAACTGGAGCGTTTCATCGACACGCCGGTCAAACGCTACTCCTCGGGGATGTATGTGCGGCTGGGCTTTGCCGTGGCCGCGCACGTGGAGCCCGATGTGCTGCTGGTGGATGAGGTGTTGGCCGTGGGAGATGCCTCGTTTCGCCAAAAGTGCATGACGCGCATGGAAGCATTGCGCAGTCAGGGGACGTCCCTCATCTTTGTCTCCCACAACATGTATCAGGTGCGCCGCCTGTGCCCACGCTCCTTACTTTTGATGCAGGGTCGCACCGCTTTTTACGGCCCGACAGATGAGGCCATCGCCACATACGAAGAAGGGATGCAGGCGGTGCAGCAAGCAGACGCCCTCCCCCATGAGCCTGATGCGGCATCGCCAGGCGTGCTGGCGCTTTCCGAAATCACCCTCTTGGATGAAAGAGGAGCGGCGGTTCAGCGCCTGGATTTTCAGCAACCGCTGCATGTACACATCCGTTATCGAGCAAGCCAGCCCATCCTCGACCCCATCGTAAAAGTGCGCCTCTTGAACTCGGATGGCCTGGTCTGTGCGCTGGTATCCTCTACACATGATGGTGCAGGGCGATGGGCATTTGCAGGAAAGGGAGAAGTAACCGTAAGACTTGCGCCCGTGCAACTGACCACGGGCCAGTATTTTGTCGAGGTGCGGGTGGCCGATAGCACAGATGCCGCACTGCTGGCTGATGGACAAAGCGCCAGCTTCTTCGTGCGCGGTCCTGCCATGCTGCATGAACCAGATCAGGGCGTATTCGTGCCCAACGCCACCTGGAGACATAAGGGGAGCGCATGATCATCGGGGCCATCGGTTGGTGGAGCTACGACAATCAGGGCGATCTGGCCATGCTGGCAGCTTTGGAACAGGGATTAGCCCCCCATCACATTGTGCCCATCGATACAGGCTTTTCCTTGAACCCCGACACGCTCTATCGCCTGAATCGGCTGGACTTTTTGCTCCTCGGAGGGGGGACGTTGATTTCTGGCAGACCAACCAGGCCCTTCGACACATTTCATCGATGGAGCAAGGAACTGTCATGCCCCATCGGCGTTGTGGGCATGGGCGTGGATGAAATCGAGGAAGAGGCCTGGCCTGCGGTGGATGCCCTGCTGCAACAAGCGAGCTTCTTTTTCGTGCGAGATCGGGCCAGTCGCGAGGCGCTACGCAATCACCCCCACGTCGGTCTGACTCCTGATTTGACCTTCGCCCGCCCATGGCCCACAACAGCGAAAAAAGAAGCACAGCGTAAAAATCGACCGCTGTGCGGTGTTAATCTCCGCCAGACGCCCCGACTGGATCCCCGCCCCTGGATTGACCCAATACAGCGCCTGCCGCTGGATGTTCGAGGTGCGCCCCTCTCATCATTCGCCTTGTGGGCGGAACACCATCATCTTCGCCAACTGGACGCCAACACGCCAGAAAGCTTCCATCCCGAGCTCTATTCCGGCCTGGATTTCTTCATCGGCACAGCCTACCATTCAATCCTCTTCGCCCTACAAGCGGGCGTACCAGCCATCGCCATCGACTACGCCCCCAAAGTTCGCCATTTTATGCAGGATGTGGGGCTAGAGCGCTATCTTCTTGCACCCCATGAATCACACAAGCTGCCGCATCTCGTAGATGAAGTGTTGGCACAGCATACCAAACTTGCCGAAAAGATACAGAACATCGCCCGCAAATTGCATCAGCAGGCCCGCCACAACATGGCCACGCTCCGTAAAATCATCGAACAACATGCCACGCCACAACAGCGCACCGGCGCCAAAGTAACCCTGGCAGTTCTGACATCGGGCGAGGCAGACAAAGACCGCCGCACCATAGCCTCATGCCGTCAGCAAACCTACGACAACATCGAAATCCTGCTTGTGGAGGAAAAACAGCCATCGCAGCAACTGGTCCACATCCTCTCCAAAGCCAGCGGCCAATTTGTAACATGGCTGCAAAGTGGTGATTGGCTGGCCCGGGATGCCGTGGCCACGATGCTGAGTGTTCTTGTGGATGATGAAAGCATCGATCTCCTGTACACTGACTACTATGCTATGGATATGGCCAACCTGCCCGTAGGACGACACATTGTGCCTGGCCCCAGAAAGATGTTTCGTCTGGATGTGGTGGGGCCGGGCTTCCTGGTGCGGCGGACAGCGCTGGAAGGCGTTTCTGAGCTGGCATCACTGACTTCTCCTTATCAACTGTGGTTGCGCTTGAGCGAAAGCAACCGGTTGCGACCTTTTCACGCCCCACTATGTTACGCCGCGCTACGCTCCCGTTCCCACAACGTCATCCAACAAGAGCGGAACGACCGACGATGCTGGCGTCAAAAAAAGCCCATCTGGCAACAGCTATTCTGGCGAATGGTAGATTCCGCCTGGGGCGAAAAGCTGCTGATTCGCCCCGGAGCCTGGGCGCTGGCCCACGTATACCGCAGAAGAGATGACTGAAGAACATCCCCCTATCAGTGTCATCATTCCCACCTACAACCGGGCGGGATATTTGTCGCAAGCCATTACCAGCATCTTGCAGCAAACGCTCCCCCCCACCGAAATCATCGTTGTGGATGATGGCTCGAAAGATGAAACGGCAACAATCGTCAGGCGGATGCACGGCCCCATCCACCTCATCCGGCAGACACATCGGGGCGTGGCCGCAGCCCGCAACCTGGGCTTGCAACGGGCCCGGGGGCAGATCATCGCCTGGTTAGATTCAGACGATATGTGGGAACCCGATTTTCTGACCGTGACAGTCGCTGCACTGATGTCGGATGCCTCTCTGGGCGGCGTTTATACGGGCATCTTGCTAATTGACGCAGAAGGACAACCAACGGGATTGGCCACACGTACCGAACCCCCCGAGACGCTCTACAAGGCATTGACCCGCGACAATTTTATTGCCACACCCGCCATGGTCGTGCGAAAGTCCTGCTACGATACGGTAGGAAATTTCGATACGCAATTCCTCATAGCCGAAGATTACGACATGTGGCTGCGTCTGAGCAAACAGTGTCGAATCCAGGGCATTCCCCGCCCGCTGGTGCGTATCCGCGTGCATGAGGCCAATACCATGCACAACGTGGATCTCTTCCGAGATGCACATCTGGCTCTGGCCCGAAAACATTTTGGTGATTCCAAAACAGCCTATGGCTACACCCTGCGCACCATTGCCCTCAAATACATTGAAATGGGTGATGAGCAGCAAGGATGGCATTTTCTCATGCAGGCAGCACGCTATCATCCGCCCATCCTGGCCCGCCTGGACACCTTCTACGAGCTGGCCTGCGGCCATCAGCCTCGCGGGCGTCGCGGACGGGCGGCTGAGCTGAATATCGAAAGCAATGCCTCCGCCATGATGCATGGTCTGGATGCTCTGTTCGATGATGCCAGTCCCGAAGTGTTGTCGATGCAACCTGACGCCTACGGCAATGCGTACCTGGCCCTGGCCATGCTCAGCGACCAGGCCGGGCGCTGGGGCCCGGCGCGACGCTATCTTTTGCAGGCCATTCGATACCATCCGGCGCTGCTCCGAGACAGAAAAATCATCCGCCGCATGCTCAAATTGATAGCAGGAAAGCGTCTAACTGGCAAGCACCAATGAGGTCCATACGAATTTTGTTCATTTCGAACTTTTATCCTCCTCACGACCTGGGCGGGTGGGAGCAAAATTGCCAGGAAGTTGTTCAGCGCCTGACCGAACGAGGGCATGTGTGCCATGTGATTACCAGTCGTTTCGGTGTGCAAGGCCCTCCACCGCCTGAATTGAATGTTACCCGAACGCTGCATCTTGAGTCCGATATTTATTATTATCATCCCCTGGATTTCTTTCTGCGCCGCCCTGGCCAGGAACGAGCAAATCGAGCTGCCCTGCGCACAGCACTGGACGCGTTTCATCCCGACATGATTTTCATCTGGGGATTGTGGAATCTTTCATGGCAAGTGGCCTATTGGGCTGAGCAATGGCTGCCGGG
>CAZYSY010000091.1:0-18931 GCA_964650295.1 uncultured Caldilineales bacterium
GGGCGGCGATATCATCATCGCTATCGATGGTCAGCCTGTGCGCCAGTTCAACGATCTGGTCTCCTACCTGGTGACCAAAGCCGCTCCGGGCCAGGAAGTGACCCTGACCGTGTGGCGCGACGGCAAAGAGGTGGACCTGAAGGTCACCCTGGGTGAACGGCCCAAGCAGTCCGCACAGATGCCCCAGGAGAGCGCAGGCAACATCACGCCCAAGGCAGCCATCGCCATCGCCCGCGACACCGTCGAGGAGCAAGGCCTGCTCAAAGGCGAGATCAAGGAAACCACGGCCATGCCTGGCACCTACAACGGCAAGGACGTGTGGATCGTCGAGCTCAGCGACGGCAAGAACACCGTGGACGTCACCATCGACGCGGTGACGGGCGAGGTGCTGAACATCGAAACCCAGTAACTCCTCACTTTCCCCTCCCCCCAATCTTCCAGCCCCGGCAACTCGTTTGTCGGGGCGTTTTTGTTCGGGGATTTCCCAACTTGTGCACCTTTCCGCCCTCTCTTCACGCCATCGATGGGCTTCTCCTTTCGTGTGAGGGATGAATGTAGGCGAGAGAGAATGTGGATGCGGTGTCAAATTTGAAATTGTGGGGGGTGCGTTTCAAAATGGGGGCAATCATTGCCATCCCGCCTGATGAATCTGGTTCCGAAGCGGAGCTCCCCAGGGCGGATTCGTAATCCGCCCGGCAAAATAGAAAAGCGCCCTAGCAACCTGACACAAATTTCATGCCCAGTTGCCCACCGATTGGAATCAGGGCTGAGGGCCTCCGGCCGCCTGTCAGCCTGCGCAGACAGCCCTGCTTTCAAAAATATAGATTGCAAAATCGCGACTGGGAACCTTCCCCGCAGGGGGACGGGCGACACAGGCAATTCCTCTCCACATCTCCTTCCCCGCTCCGAGACGGGCGGGGGAGGAAGCAAAGGAGGGGGCTGCGCCCCCAGAACCGAATTTATTCGGCCAATGACGGCGGTCAAAGCTAATTTGTGTCAGGTAATTTGTCAGTAGATCACGATTTGCCATGATGTGCAGAGCCGGATCCGTGATCCGGCGGTGATTCGAGCGTCAAACCCGCCGGATTGCGGATCCGGCTGGACACATACTCTCGCAATCGTGATCTACTGAGTTTAGCAGCAAAGGGTTGGATATCATTACCTGGATAGCTACAAGCTGACATTTCGCACAGCTCCAGGCAAAGCTGATTCGCGATGCAACCACCGGAAGCTTCCGAAAAATGGACGAATAGAGACGAAGATGGACGAAGAAAAATGCTGATTTCGTCTACTTACTTAGGTCGCTTTTCGTCCATGTTCGTCGGCTTGTTCAGCGGAAGATGATTGATAAGCCCGTGATGCGCCCAAAAAGTTGCACATTGAGTATCTATCGTCTATGTTCGTCCTTTCGTCTTATGGTTTGTGGTTGAGTCGGAAGCGCAGGCTGTCTCGCTCAGAGCTCTTAGCTGGCAAGTGCGTAACATGAGTTATCATGTTGTTTGACTTTCATTGACCTGTTTTGTAACGTCGTCAAGGCTAAAATGGAGGAGGTAAATCGCTGATTGATGGCTTGAATCGTGCGCCGACCACCATCCCTGAGTGTTAAAGAGGCGCCATTTGCTATCGATGACTTCAACCAAATTCAGACTACCACCAAAAAACAATGGTGCGTCGCACCTGCCGAAGCGTGACGCACCTGATTTTGTCCCTATTGTATCGTAGCTATGTGTCCTAGACCGGGGGCTTCAACATCCTGAATCGACGCTTTCTACACCACTTTCGGGCACCCAGGCAGGCGTGCTCGTCCCATCAATGGGCACGGTTATTTGATACCAATCAACATTGTCGATACGCTCACGTCGCAGTGCTTCCATCGTGATCGCTTGCGGAAAAACGCCCAGCACTGCCCCATTGGGGTTGTTATAGGCGATCGCATTGGCTTTGATGTTGATATGGCACTGACCTGGTGTGTAGTCGATGTTTTCTGTATTTTGGAAAAACACATGCACACTGGCGAAGGCGTTTGTTCCGGGTGAACTTGCTTCGATGACGCCAGCCGCGGGGAGTGATGCCAGCGTGAATTGCACCGACCAATCTCCTTCACCCCCGACACCCACATTTGGACCTTGAAGGATGGTGGACTGGATCGCAAGTTCGAGGCCATGTTCATCTTTGACGTGCACTACGACATTGGCCTCGGGTAGATTGCCGCCATGGCCGCTGACGACGAACGTATGTGGGAGTACGGCGTTGGCCGGAGGTGATGTGATGGTCAGAAAGGCGGGCTGTACGACTGGCGGCGTTGGCGTCGGCGTAATGGGAACAGGGGTGGGGGAGATCGGCTTCAGGCAGGGAATGGTCACCCAGGTGTAGGCATAGGGATAATAAACGCCGTTGGCCTGGCGCAACGCGTTGACTGAGACTCCAAAGCGCTTGCCAATAGAATACCAGGTGTCGCCGCGAATCACCCAATAATGATTTGGCGGCGTAATATGCCCCTGCGCATGTGGAAGCCAACCACGATCGTAAACATTCCTGCAGTCGCCACCATGACAATTGGCGGGAATGGTTATCGCCATGCCAGCCACGAGATGGTTGGGGTCTGGGCCGATAACGTTGCGATTGAGTGTGTAAATGGCCTGCCATGATGTACAAAATTGGCGGCCTATGCTGGCTAGTGTATCACCATGTTTGACAATATATGTGATATAAGTTGGTTGCCCGAAGGTGTTGTTCGGTGTTGCTGCTTGCGTGGGGGATGGTGCGATGAGAAGTACAATCAAGGGCAACACCACAGCAAAGATAAGGACGATATGTTTCCGTTGTTTCATGGTTGTCTCCCGACGGTATGGGGGAATCGCGCATTACGCGTCTTAGTCGTATCCATGAAGACGTATACGGGCTCAAAAAGTTATGGGGAAGTAGGAGCTTATCTTTGCACCTTATCCTCTCACGCTTTATAATGCGCTGTCTGCTTTGCTTGCCTTTTCGAATCATCACCTTTTGTTCAGCGATCATCATGCCACCTGCATTCAAACTCAAGTCCAACGAAGATTACATCATTCAACTCGATGTGTTCGAGGGGCCCATGGACTTGTTGCTTCATCTCATTGAACGGCAGGAGTTGCCGATTACCTCTGTCAGTCTGGCGCGGGTGACCCAACAATATCTGGATTATCTAGGCGAATTGGAGCGATTGCGACCGGATGATATTGCCGAATTTCTTGTGATGGCAGCGCGGTTGCTATACATAAAGTCTGTTGCTTTGTTGCCCAGGCCAGAGTTGGATGATGATGAGGAAGAGGAGGATCCTGGCGAGGCGTTGGCCCGGCAGTTGCGTGAATATAAGCAGTTCAAAGAGAAAGCTGCATTCTTGCGGGATTTGGAAGCGCGTGGATTGCGCACGTATGTGCGTTTGGCGCCTCCTGTAGTGTTGGAAAAACGGCTGGACCCTTCAGGCCTGAGCGTAGACGCCTTGCTAGAGGCGTTGTACGAGGTTTTGGAGGAGATGAACCCGGCGGCGCCGCCTGTCCATAGTATGGCTCCCATCGAGATCTCCATCGAAGAGAAGTTGGAGGAGCTGAGCTTCTTGGTGAAGCAAGGGCGGACCTTCCGTTTCAAACAGGTGTTGCGTCGGGCCCGTAATCGCACTGAGATCATTGTGACGTTTTTGGCTGTGCTGGAGATGATTAAGTTACGGCAGGTGAGAGTCGTGCAGACGCGCCCTTTTGATGAAATCTATGTGGAACCTTTATCTACGGCAGAGAGGGAAGAATAAGAGTCAAAAACAGTCAAGTGAGACGCCATTGCAAAAAAGAAACCCGACTCTGCGCAGAGTCGGGTTTGAGTGGTAAGGGTGAGCGTTGCGTTAGTCGTGGGGGAACCACCCAGCCAAGGTTTTGGAACACCGAAATTGTTGCGTGCGCATTGGGTCTGTGGTGGTATCGATCGTCCAGACGACTTCGGTGTCGGCGGGCTCGCAATTGCCCCAAATTTCGATTTTTGGCTCCATCTGGATTGAGCCAAAATTAGGGGAGTTCCAGGCGCCGTCGGAATGGAAGCATTCGCTTTGATGCAGGCTGTATTGGATGCAAGTGGTGAAATCACCGTAGTTGGTCTGCACGTTAGGTGCCGATGCCGGGGGGAGTGGCGCTGGCAATGGGCGGTCTGGGGGCGGCATTGGGGTGGGATATCCTGCGCCCGGCTTCAGAAAAATCATTGAAGTGTAAAGATAAGCGGGACCTGTGAATTGTCTGAAGTCGAGTTCGATATTGTGGTATCCTTCTGTAACCGGCATGGTAAAGATGACGGTCTTTCCACTGAGTCCGGCGTTGATGGTGTTCATATAGGTCACATTGTCAACCTTCAGGGTGAATTCATCATCTGCCAGAACAGAAATCTGATATTGCCCGCCGTAGAGGTATGTGTGCATGGTGGCCCGCATGCTCCAGTGAGTCGCAGGGACATTGGGGCCCGGCGCCTCGTAGCCCCAATTGTAGTTCAGCGTGTGGCTATATTGTGTGTATACCGGATACCCGCTCAAGTCCAGGCTCGGATAAAAGGACATCTGCCATTGGTTTAGAGGCGGCTGCAGGTTTTGATTTTGATTGGCAGCGGACATCGTTGCAGCGCCTGCAAATAGCAACAGCGCCACAACAATTATTACCGTCGATAGTGCTTGAAATCGTTTCATCGTTTCTTCTCCTTCATCACTGAGGGGTGAGGCGTCTATTGTTTACCGCTGGCTGGTTTTGGCTCCAGCAATGCTGGTTGAACATCGCCTGATCCAGCAATGCTGAGGGTTCCATGCAGGGCGCTGTCGGGGCGCAGGCGTCCCACGAAGATAGCATACCTGCCTGATGCTGGATGCGGTATTGCGACCATGGGGTTCAAGTTTCGTCCCGGCGCAACGTCATCATTACAGATCACTTGACCGCCTGGTTCCACAATGAGAAGTGTGCTATCCGCATCGCCTTCAAAATAGATGGAGATCGCATCAGCCTCTCCCGACCATTCGAAGACAGCATCTGGTTGCTCTTGAATGAAGCCGTTGCAAGTTTGGCCTGGAATGTCGAATTCGAAGGCCGGGATATCCCCTTTGGCCGTGATTTCGATGCTTTCCGTTTTGTTTTCCTCAATCTTAAGCACGTTTTCTTTTTGCCGGTTGATGGCGTCAAGCAGCGTTTCTACTGGCCGCTCGCGCGCCTGCTCGACAAGCGAAGTCATGGGGCCGCGATGAATCAATCCATTCAGCGTAAACGTTTCAACGTTGACATCTTTTCGAGTGGTGATGATCAGCATTCCGGGGAGCAACTGGTCGGGATAGTAGCTGCCTACCCAGATGTTGTAAACGCCCTTCTGTGGTTTTTGGAAGGTGATGCTTGGGTCAAGCAACAGACGATTGGCGTCATCGTTACAATGGAAAGCGCCATCGGGAGACTGAATGATGAGCGTGGGATCGTGATCACTATAAAAAAAGATGTTGCTGATATCTGCTTCACCCTGCCAGTTGACACGAACTACGGGGGAGGGGTTGATATAGCCGTTGCATTCACCTCCGAGCGCCGAGGCGTTCAGTTCGCCGCCTCCGTTGACGCTAACGATGAATGGATCCAGTGGGTTGCCGGCCTGGATATCCAGCGACACATAGGCTTTCTGTTCGGTGATGACTGGGATGGCGAGTTGTTTGTGTAGTGGGATGTTGGCGTCGATGTGAATCAGCTCGAGGTCTGTCCCGACAAGTTTCAAATCACCCTTGGGCGAGATATCGAGTGAAGATGTTTCTTCGTTGCCTTCAGGTGTTGCGACCTTCACGGTCAGTTGGTCATCGGCCATGGTCCAGGTTCCATGATAAACCTCCGCTTCTTCCGCCCCCAGGGCCTGAATGGTGAGCGTAAGGTTGCCATCTTCTTCGAGCGCCAGGGTGACAACCCGCATATCGCCTCCCGCCTCGGTGGGCGGCAAGACCGCTTTGTATAAGCCAACTTGGGGTTGCGTTGTTGCGTCTTCCTCCGGGGCTGTAGCGATCACCGCTGGAGCCATGACGATGTTGCCGCTATCCATCTGCATATTGATGATAAGGTTGCCTGAGTCGAAGACATAGGCGCCGGCGTTGGTGAGTTGTGAGAGGAATTTGTCTGCCAGCGAATCTGCGCTACACACGTTCATTGTGGTGGGGCCAAGTTCAATGCTGAGCAGGCTGTCTTCGTCGATATACGTACCCTGGGCTTGTTTGCAATCGGCCTTGACGACAACGGAGCCATCTTCGCCGAAAAGAGCCGTATATTTGCTTGGATCGTCGACTGTGATAATAGTCCCATCCTCCATGGTTGTTCGCTGCCATTCCCATAACGTCCCTACCAGCGGAGGATGTTGGGCCAAGCCTGCCACTTCGGTCACGTTTTCGAATATCAGAAGCGCTTCCCCGCTGTCGTCGAAAAACGTCAATTGATTGTCTTTGACTTTATAGGTGGAGGTTTGTGAGAGCAGGTTGAGAAAGGTCGATTCCTGGGTCATCACCTGTTCCGGACAGGCCATCATGGTGGCGCCGATTTTCGAATCAAACGAAAGGTGATTTTCATCTATCTGATAGGTGGTAAAGTAGCGGTTGCAACCTGCGCTGCCGCCCACGCGCCCTTCTACGAACGAGATGGTAATGGGCGCATTGGATAACACGTTGGCCATGCCACTCTCGTCCCGGTAGGAAACCAGACGCCATTCGGTGTTTTCTATATCTGGAGCCTGGAATACCGGCATTTTGGCGGACGCCGTGTTTGCGAAGACTAAGGCGAACAGTATCAGAGCAGCAATGCCAAGAAAGAGCCATTGTTTGTGGTGTATGTTTGGTGATTTCATGAATCGCTTTACCTCCTGGAGCGAAAGAAATAGCCAGAGCGGCTTGTGTCCATAGTATAGCAATTCCATCATGAATGAGCTAATGACCTTTTTTTGCGAGTGCGTTTCAAAATTGGGGCAGGCATTGCAAAACCCGCCAGATTGCGAATCCGGCTCCGAAGCGGGGCTCCCCAGGGCGGATTCATAATCCGACCGGCCAAAAAATAAAGGCGCCCCCAAACTGAACCGCACCCTTTTTGCTTGTTAAGCGTTTAGTCGTTGAGGGGAGTTTTTGGGACATCGCCTCCAGAATTTCAAAAGAACCACCACGCTTGCCCATGTGTTCATTACTAGATTTGTGGGGGGCTGTGGCTTGTGTTATAACCCGGAGAGTATTCATGTCTTGTGGCTATCATATCCATTTGGCCAAGGCTTGCATATCTTGGCGTCCTGGCGCTCAAGAAATCATCAAACATTTTCATCTTGCTCCAGTTGCATTGCGTTATGAGAAAAAGGGAGTTCGTGAAGTTCCGTCAAAAAAGTCATCTGCTTCAAAACATCCCCATTCCTTTACGTTTGGTGGGGGGGCTGGCGCTGATGATTTTGGTGGGGGCATTGCTTTTGATGCTGCCCGGAATGACCACGCGTCCGCTAACGCCCATGGAGGCATTTTTCACGGCGACTTCGGCTGTGACGGTCACCGGATTAAGTGTTGTGCCAACCAGCACCAGTTTTACCTTTTTGGGGCAGGTTACTTTGCTGGCATTGATTCAGTTTGGCGGCATCGGGTTTATTACGCTGGTTGTGTTGGCCATGCATTTACTCGGGCGTTATGTTTCGCTAATGGATCGTTTGGCATTGACCAAGGCGATGGGATTGGATACGCCTGGACAGATTTTGCAGATTTTGCGGAAGGCCATCATGATGATGTTCATTATCGAGGGGTTGGGCGCAGTGTTGTTGTATCTGCACTGGCGTATACATGGGATTGCTCCGGCGGGGAAGGTGGCGTTTTACGCACTTTTTCACTCGGTGTCTGCCTTTTGCAATGCCGGGTTCGATCTATTTGCTGGGTTGCCTGCTTATCCTCAAGGCTTGCCCAACGACAACATATCCCTCATTATTCTGGGGTTGCTCGTCCTGGCCGGAGGGTTGGGGATTCCGGTGTTCATGGAGCTGTTTCTTTTTCATATCCGCAAGCATATGAGTTTACACACTTGGCTGACGCTGAAGGTGTCCATCATCTTGATTCTTGTGGGCTGGGCCGGGCTTTTTCTCTCGGAGCATGTAATCGGTCATGGCGTGATCCGGGATGAAGGGGTGGTAAACGCTTTGGTGCAAACCTGGTTTCAGTCGATTTCCACTCGTACGGCGGGGTTCCCGGGGTTACATAGCTTTTCTTTTGTTGGTTCCGATAGCCGCTTACTTATTATCGTATTGATGTTCATCGGCAGTGCGCCCGCATCGATGGGGGGAGGCATCACGACAGGCTCGTTTGCGGTGTTGGCGTTGGCTGTGTGGAATTATGTGCGTGGTTCGGATCAGGTGGTGGTTCGCAACCGCACGATTTCTCAAAACGTCGTGCAGCGGGCGTCAATGGTGCTTCTTACCACCCTGGCTGTCACGGTTATCGCCAGTTGGCTTATTCTCCTCACCCATGAATTTTCCTTCAACAAGGCGTTGTTCGAAGTGGTTTCGGCGCTAGCCACCTGTGGTCTTTCGATGGGGATCACAGGGGATTTGAATACTTTTGGTCGGTTGGTGATTATGGCCATGATGTTTTTTGGTCGAGCGGGTGTGGTTACATTGATGATGGCTTTGGTGCAGCATGAGCATTCGCATCAGCAACGTCTTGCTTTTCCTGAAGAGGATGTGTTGGTGGGGTAGTCGCGCTCTCTCTCCGGTCGGATTTTCGTTGGTTTCAAACTGAGATATAATCCTGTTTAACTCGCTCGACGCGACCGATCCGTTTTATGCATTCGAACTCTTTTCGTATTCACATTGTTGTCATTTTGTTTTACGCGGGATTGACCGTGCTTTTTCTCAACCCGCTCTCATGGCGCATGGTGGGAGCGGTGACCGACACGGTCGATCCCTTACTCAATACCTGGATCGCGTCTTGGGATGTTCACGCTTTACTTACTGCGCCTGCGCATTTGTTCGACGCCAACATTTTTTATGCCTATCCAGATGCATTGGCTTATTCAGAGACATTGCTGGGTAGCGCGTTGTTGGTCTTTCCTTTTGCTGTGGCTTTCAATTTGCCCGTGGTTTCTTACAACCTTATTCTTTTTACCGGTTTTGTACTTGGAGGATATCATGCTTATCTGTTGGGAAGAGTAGTGACCCGTAGCCATCTGGCTGCATTTCTGGTGGGAGTGATTTTCGTCTTCAATGCGTATCGCCTGAGCATGTTGCCCAAGGTGCAAATGCTAACCTTGCAATGGCTGCCGTTGGTGGTTTACTATCTGTGGCGTATCACGCGCCGGGCTCGGTGGCAAGATGCGTTGATATTGGCGTTATTTTTGGTGATGCAGGTGGTGACCACGGTGTACTATGGCGTTTTTACCGCGTTGATGCTGTTGATCTTGACTCCTTTTTTTCTGATGGCAGATTACAAACAATGGTGGAAAAAGGTAGCGATTTTAGCATTGGCGGCGCTGATTAGTCTGATTATTGTGTTGCCCTATGCATGGGTGTATTTTCGTGTGAGTGGGCTGTTCGGATTGGGCCGCGCACTTACGGACGCGATACCCTTTTCCGCTTCATTAGCGCAATGGGCAATGGTCTCGACCGAGAATTTATTTTATGGTCATTGGTTGGGAGCTGATTCTCCCCCCATGGTGGGGCCTTATCCGGTGGATTTCCTTTTTCCTGGCCTGATAACGCTGATCCTGTCCGCGGCAGGGTTGCTTTGTTTCCGTCGACGCTGGCGGTGGGAACTTGCCATCCTCGTTTTTTCTGCCGTGGCGTTTGTACTTAGTTTAGGGCCCGTGTTGATGCTTCATCCGTTACAACCTCCAACCGTAGATCCGATCATTTTGCCATACGCGTGGCTGCACCAGCACCTTCCCGGTTTCAAGGCCCTGCGAGCGCCTGCACGCTTTGCTGGTTTTGTGATGTTGGGGTTGGGCGTGTTCGCGGGTATAGCTTTGGCGGCCATGCAGCGACGTGGCATAAACACCTGGGCGCTCATTGGTTTGATAGCGTTGGTTTTTCTTGAATCTTTGTCCTGGCCCGCTACGTCAGTGGCCTCTGTTCCCCAGGGCGATGCCATTCCACCCGTTTATCGCTGGTTGCAGAAACAGCCTCCGGGCGTGGTTGTTGATTTACCCGCGGCTTTGCCTCAACAGCAACGCTTGCCCGAACGTTGGTTGTGGCCCCAATACTTCTCTATCTATCACTGGAACAAAACCCCTACCGGGTACAGCGGCTTCGTGCCGCCACATCATGAAAGTCTGATTGAGCTGCTTAATCATTTTCCCAATGAAGAGATATTAATGCTTTATCGCGCAATGGATGTACGCTATGTCATTCTGCATCGACATTACTATCAAGGCGAGAATTGGAAACACATGCTGGCGAAGATCGAGGCGCAGCCCGACTTACGTATTGCATGGCAAGATGCAGATGTTGTCGTAGTGACTCAATCGCCAGCATCAGCTGGTTACGGTGCACATGGCGGAGAACTCGTCTTGCCCTCCGCGACGAGCGCCTCAACAGCGTTTTCTCCCCTCCTCATCCTTGATCTCGATTCTACAACCAGCGCACTGCCCCCAGGTTATCCGGCCACAGGAACAATCGAGTGGACGCAGAGCGGACGAGTGATCCAACATCAGGGATTTGCTGAAGTATTGCCCTTTCTGGCACGGACGCGCACTGCAGTGAACTTGCATCTGCTTCCGCCCGCGCCGGGCGACTACCTCGTTCATATCGTCATCACCTCGCCCATCACTCTTTCAGCATCGGGCCCAGTGCTGGTCTCTGATGCAGCCCCCAGCGAACAACTACTCCCTCTTCAACTGACTGCAGTGACGACAAGTTGTGGCGCCGATGGTCGGCTCTCGGCGCAACTGGAATGGATGCCATGGGGATGGGTGGACGCGCCGCTGACGGTGTATCTGCATCTGTTGGATGAGGAGGGGCAGCGTTTGACGCAATTGGATGCATTGCTGTCTCCCTCACCGGATCAATGGCTGCCGCAGCATCCTGTGCAAACCACACATCGGCTGGCTTCACCCGAGGATGATGGGCGCATCTTGCGGGTAGGACTTTACATCTGGTCGGATCGTTATCAAACGATTATACCCGCGCGATTTTTCGATAAAAGCGGAAGTCTGGTCGAAGCGGTCGAGGTTCTCATCCCGGCCGATGAATGTGCGCAAAGGCAGGCGACGGTCGCACCTACATCGTAAAAGCTGACGGTTCAGGAGGTGGCGTCAAGCCTCAGCTGCTCGGCCGAGGTGAAAATTTGGCTCGACATAAGCAGCGTGCTGATGAGCGAGGTCAGACCCGAGACAGTGAGAATCATCGCCATCACCACGAACTGGTAAAAAGCGGCGTGTACCGGTTGACTGCCTCCCAGCAACATACCTGTCATCACCCCTGGTATCCATACAATACCCAGTGAACGTAGCGAATCGATGCGGGGAATCAGACTGGCTTTGACCGCAGCCTGAGCATAAGGTCTGACAGCCGTCTGGGGCGCCGCTCCCAACGCCAATGCTGTTTCGATGTGTCCGACATGGGAGCGCACCTCACTCTGAAAGCGATCCAGCGCCAATGATGTGGCGTTCATGCTATTGGCGATGATCATGCTACCGATGGGGATCAATGATGTCAGTTTCGTGTCGATGACTCCAGCCCAGGTCATAAGAATGATGATCGCGCCCGCGCCGATGCCGATGCCATAAAATGCCACCTTAAAAGCGCCTGGCAAACCTTTTGCGCGCTTTTCGGCCGTTTTGGCGGCAAGCAACATCATTCCAGCCAGGACGACAAATCCCACCACAGTGGGCCCCTTGAAGATGAAGAGCAGTACGGCGCCCACGGCCACGACTTGCACAAGGCCCCGAAGCAGGGCGATGACGATTTCTTTTTCCAGGTGGATGCCCGCCCAACTGGCGATCCCCATCATGATCAGCGCCATGACGCCCGCCACCACGGCTTGGGCTGCAGAGAGGGTTATTGGGTCAGAAAAGAAGTGACTAAGCATTGAGCACCTCCAAAGGCAAACCAATACGTTGAATGCGTCCTTCCTGCATGAGCGCGACACGGTCTCCCATACGGGCGGCTTGCGCCAAATCATGCGTCACCCAGATGCACGTCAGTCCTTCCGATCGGATGATTTCTTCCAAAAGGTCTTCAACCACAGCTTTCGCCTCTTGATCCAGTGCTGAAGTAGGTTCATCCAGTAGTAGCACTTCGGGGGCGTTGGCCAATGCCCGGGCAATTGCGACGCGCTGCGCCTCACCGCCCGATAGTTTGTCCACCTGCCGTTCTGTAAAACCCGCCAGCCCCACTCGTGCCAGCAGTTGCTCGATAGCTTCCTCTGTTAAATCTTCTCCCCGTTGTTGGGGACCAAATCGAATGTTGTCTGAAACCGTGCCGGGGAATAGATAGGGTATTTGCATAATCATACCCACCCGGCGGCGCAGCTCACGCGAGGGCAACGTGCGATAGTCTACACCATCCAGAAAGACTGTGCCTTCCGTGGGTTCATCCAGTCGGTTCATCAGTCGCAGCAATGAGGATTTACCAGCGCCACTAGGGCCAACCACAGCCATTACTTCTGCTGTCAAAACCTGCATCGTAACATGATCGACAATGATTTTTCCCTCGAGAACTTTTGTGAGCGCATGAGTGCGTATTTTGGGCGAATGTTGTTGGGTTGTCAGGTTCATAGGGTGCCTCATGAGTTTGCAGGTATTCAAATTTGGAAAACAGCCACACATTCACAACAATGTGCAGGCGCTACTGTGCACGATTGCGGTTTAGGAAGCGGATAAAATGGACGGGCTTGAACTGGTTGGTGGAACATTCTGATGGCTTTTCTATCTGTGACTGCTCATGTATAATCTACACCGTATCCCTATATTTCTCCAAGCATTGATCATCAACATCGGGGAACTCAAATATGACGAACAATCGTGACTCCATTTCGGACGGAGCAGTGCCACAATCTTCCCACGGCCTCATACAAATTCACAGAGATATTCATTATCGCAACGCCACGACGGTGGGGCTGAGTGTGGCGGTGGGGATAGGAATTATGGGGGTGTTGGGGAGGCTGGTTTTTTCATACACGGCAGGGGTGAATTTCATGAGCTATCTGTGGCTCTTGTTGTTCACAGCCCCTCTGTTACTGACGTATACCGAACGCACCGAAGCGTTGAGCGCCTCGGGCGGGCTTTTCGGTTTGATGAGAAAGCAACATGGTCTTATCATTGCTTTCTTGGTGGGATGGCTCGAGCTGGGGGGATACGCGACGGTTATCGCCATTTTGGCCCGGGTTGTCAGCATTTATGGATTGACGTTGTATAAAACCATTGGCGGCCAGTCCAATGTGAGTATTATCTTGCTGTCGGCCATCGTCATCGTGATTTTTTTCATTGCCCAAGCTTGGGGATGGCGAGGCGTTCGTTCTCTCAGCGAGATTGCCGTTTCCTTCTTCCTGGCGCTCTTATTCATCCTGGGCATCTATAGCCTTTTCAATCATCACGAAACAGTGCAGGCGATACCGGGCGCCTTGCAAACAGTGAAACCCTTACAGCTGGCGGCATTACTTTTTAGCAGCTTTTGGGGAGTGGTAATCCTTTTCGGTTTTCGCCATCGTTTGATCAAGCGCGGCGAGCAGGCGATGCTACGATCTAGCGCCAGCGTGGTGGTGGTTGTAACTGTAATCGGAGGATTACTTTCGTTGGTGACAGCGCCTGCGTTCGCCACCAGTGCTGAGACGCACGCGCTAACCATCAACACCTATTTCGCAATCATTTTTCAGGGTAACGTTGTCATTACTGCGCTGATCGCCCTGCTAAGCTTGATTTTGGCCGCAATAGGGTTGAATCGGGTGATACAGGCGAGCGCCGAAGTCGTGTCATTGATGACTGAAGATGCGTATTTCCCGGCAATGGCTTCCAGTCTTTTTCGTCGCATTCCCCTGCTGGTTCTGTTGCTGGTGGCCATTCCGGCCATCCTGTTTCTCACTTTCATCGAGACGATGACCCTTGTGGGAGTAGCAGCAGCTTTGTTACTTTGGGCGACGATCCTGATCCATTTTCCCGATGTCCTCGCCCCAAAGCCACGGTTGCCGGAGCGTCGCCCCTTTTCTCTCCCCTACCATCCCCTATTTCCCGCACTGACCGTGGTTTCCGCCACAATTGTTACGGTAAACCTCAAATTCGACGTTTTGAAATGGGCCGCAATCTGGGTCGCGATTGGCGTTGTGGCGCTTAGCGTCAATTCTTATCGCAACGCCTTGAAAAAGCGGGGCCGGGAGCGGACATTTAGCAAAGAAGGGGAGTTGGCGGATCATCCAGAGGTCAGCAATCCTGAGTTGCGAGAAACGCCAGTGGTTATGGTCTTCATTCGGGATACTGCTGATGTATCTCGGATGTTGCTCATCGGGCGCAAACTTGCCAAAAGTCTGAGCGCGATTTTGGGAGTTATGCAGATCGTCGAAGTGCCCGAAAGCCTGACAGAGGAAGATCGACGCCGAATTGGTAGGCAAACATGGCTCGAACTGGCCCGTGCCATGCAAGAAGAACATCTCCCCGAGGACGATGATTTGATTGTGAAGCCCATGGTCAGGTTGACTAGCACACTGATTCGTGGCGTCATCAATGCCGCCCAAGAGGTGCGTCCCGAATATCTGTTGATTCCTCCCGATTTTGCTTCAGACGATCCCCTCGAAAACCTCGAGGAGTACGATGATATCTTACGGCAAGCTCCCGGCAATATCATCTTCATGAATGAATTTCCTTTTTCTGATGCACTCAATCAAATTTCAGTGCTGATGGGGATGGGAAATCATGCTCCCGCCACGCTGCCCGTAGCTCGGGCCTTATTGGCCGACGATGGCATCGTGGAGGTCATTCATGTTTTGGAGCAAAGGGCTTCGCGTGTGGATGCTGTCGAAGTTGAGGAGCGGCTGCGCTCATTGTTACTACAGTATGATATCGACGAAGCGCACAGCAACATCACCATTTTGCATCTGACTTCTCTGGAAGATGTGGTGCACGAGTTGGTTACCAATACCGATTTATTATTGTTGGGCGCGGCAAAAAATTTCATGTCTCGGCGCGCAACTTTTGGAGGCGTAAACGCACACATTTTTCAGAGCAAAGCTGTGCCTACCATGTTGGTGCGGGTCTATGAGAAGTTGCGCATGGGGTGGATATCTCGTCTATGGGAAACGCTGACGCGTCCTTTGCCCGATTTGACCATCCAAGAGCGTGAGGAAATGGCGGCGGAAATCATCGATGGCGCCAAACCTTCGATCGATTTCTTCATTCTCATTTTGCTTTCCAGCGGCATCGCCATGTATGGTTTGCTGCAAAACAGTGGAGCAGTGATCATCGGAGCCATGTTGGTGGCGCCGCTCATGAGTCCTATTATTGCTTTGGGGATGAGTATGGTGCGTGGGGATGTCAAGAATCTGGGGGTGGCTGCACAAACCACCGCTCAGGGCGTGCTTTTGGCAATTGCTGTTGGGGCGGTGCTGACTTTCTTCTCTCCCATCCGTGGAACGACCAATGAGATCATGGGACGGGTGAGTCCGAATTTGCTCGATTTGGGAATCGCTTTTCTTTCTGGCGCAGCTGGTGGTTATGCTATGAGTCGCAAGAGCATTGCCGCGGCGCTGCCCGGCGTAGCGATTGCAGCCGCATTGGTTCCGCCACTGGCCGTGGTGGGGTATGGCTTTGCCACAGCCGATGTCAACATTGCTGTGGGGGCGTTGTTGCTTTTCATTACGAACTTGATTGCGATTGTATTCGCAGCGTCGTTGGTGTTTTTGGCCATGGATTTCCTTACTCCCGAGAAGCAAACCTGGGGCGATGTCATGCGGGGGCTGAAGATTACATCGGTTTTTCTGGTGTTTGTCGTCATTATTTTGGGGTGGGTCACTTATGATACAGTGGCCGAGCAGCGCAGGCTGAGAGCCATTCAGGATGTCCTGGCGCAGAGTTTGTACACGAAGAGCTTCGAGCCTCTGAGTCTCGATATCAAGGAGACGCGCTCGGGATACACGATCAAGGCAACGCTTCTAAGTTATGACAAACCTCTCTCATCCAAAGAGGTGCAGCGCCTTGGCAAGGAGTTGGAGGCTGCGGTGGGCTCGCCCGTTAGCGCTGATATTAAGGTCATACCCGCTCAAAAGAACAACATCTATTTCGATACCACTGTAACTGAGGTGCAGATTCAGGAGGGGGTGCGGGATGCGCTTGCAGAGAAGCCACTGGAAGTGCTTTCTGTCGAAGTGGATAAAGTGGCCGATGGTTATACCGTCGCTTTGGCTGTAATGGAATTTAAACGCAATGCTCTGTCACAACAATTGCTTAACGATCTAGAAAAAACGTTGGCTGAGCAAGTGGGCGCACCGGTCAAGATCGACGCCTATTCTATTTTGGCGGACAAGTTCGAATCCAGCTCTCCATCAATTTCCACGCCGACTCCAACCCCGGCCGAGTAATCTCAAAATGGAAGTGCTGCTTGACTGAGAAAATTTACCTTCGCTCCACACCATCTGCATAAGTAATGTCAATCATTCAAGATGGCGTGGACGAAATGTTGGTTGATCCGGCGGATGATCAGGGAGCGCAGGCCAGCGATGTTGCGCGTCTGTTGGTGCTGGACGTGATCCAGCCAATATTCCAGCAGGCGTAAACCAGCGTATGCTCGAATATGCGCTTTCTGCGGAACCGGCCGCACCGATTTGTATCCTGCCAGGAATTTTTGTTCGGTTTGGCGAATAACTGCCGACGTATATGCCATCTCTCCTCCAAAAAGATGCCATTTGTCGATGCATCGCACTGTGGCCATAAATTCGCCAATGTCTCGCGCAGCAGGACCTTGCCATGCCAGCATTGCGTTCAGCACGGTGATATCATGGGGTGAGCGACAGAGGATGTTGTGTATGCCATAGTCGCCATGCAAAGGAAGCTCTTCATGGCGGGAGTTCCCACCCAAGACACCAATCAGTTCGCGAATACGTTTTTCTTCCAGAGGATCCACGCCAAAAGTGCGCAAGCGAGTCAGTAGAGATTCCATCCCGGTGAGGGGATCAGGCATCGGTTGGGACCAGGCAGGCGCGGGCATCTCATGCAAAAGCGCCAACCAACGACCGGCTTGTTCGACAAAATGCTGAGCCAGCTGGCAACCTGTCTCGATGGCCCAATTGCGGCAATCTTTCATCCGCACAGATAGTGATTCTCCCTCGACTTTTTCCATGATGAGCGCCCGAGGTTCTTTCCATAAATCCAGCATTCGGGGCGTGTTGAGATGCGGCTCTGTGGCAAAGCGTTGTTCCAACACTTGCGCTGCCCGAAAAGCCATATCCAGGTCTGTGGCTTGGCGTCCATGAGTCGCTTTGACCAAAATATCGGCGGTGGGCAAGCCGTCGGCCAGAACAGTGAAGGAAAACATCCGAACATTGGCGCGTAGATCAGGCGGCTCCGCCACGCGTAGATCGAGATGTCGGACGTCATCCGGAAAGTAGCGCTGGAGTTCGGGGCGGAGTCGTGCAATCCAGGCCTTCTGACGGGGTGTAGCCGTGATTCGAGAGGGGCGTTGTTTTCTATCTGCCATTGACGCTTTCATCAAAAAAGAGCGGGCAACCGCGGCTGCTCGCTCTCATTCTGCGCAGGTTGAATTGCGTTTAATACCAGTCGTCATTGCGTCGTCTGCGGGGACGTTCATCGCGGGGGCGAGCCATGTTGACGCGCAAATTTCGGCCATTGAAAAGATATCCATCCAGTTCAGCGATAGCTGTTTCTCCTTCGCGCTGCACTGCCATCTCCACAAATCCGAAACCTTTTGAGCGCCCAGTGTATCGATCGGAAATGATGACTGCAGAAACGACTTCACCATATTGTGTGAAAAGGTTTTTCAACTCGTCCTCAGTGGTGCTGTACGGCAGATTGCCAACATAGATGTTCATCAACTGCTCCAATAAGTTCAGCCATTTTGCGAAATACATCAATCGACGACCAATGGCGCAAAATCGAAGATTAATGAGCTGGTATACAGCTTACAACTTGGTCATCTTACCATCAAACAGGTTTTCTTCCAAACCTGATTTTTTCTGTAAGACCTCATTCAATTTTAGCAAAGGGTTGAGAATATGAATTTAAGTAGCTGGCGTTACGCACAGCCCCAGGCAAAGCTGATTCGCAATGCAACCACCGGAAACTCCCGAGAAACTATATTCGTCATTTCGTCTTATGGTCCCTGGTTGAGTCAGAAGCGCAGGCTGCCTCATTCAGGGCTTATTGACTGGCAAGTGCGTAACAGGAGTTAAGATATTTTTGGGAGTCTACTTAGCTCCACAAAATCTCCATAATTTCTCCCCAATTCCTCCAAAATTTCCCGCTATACTGGGGGCAGAGTTAAGGATGATACATTCATCCGCTCGTACAAACAGGCAACTCACCCCCACTACCTTTTCGGAGGATACGATAATGAAACGCACCAAGACTTTCCTTGCAACCATCGCGGTTAGCGCCTTGGCGCTGACCCTGGCCGCCTGCGGAACCACAGCTGCCGCTGATGCTGCCACCGCCACCACGCTCAGCGACACTGCTCCCGTGGTGATGGCCGTTCAAGAGACCAATCGCGTCCAGTCAGCGACTATGCAGCAGAGCCGCGAATATGCTCAGTATGGCGGCCATGGCGCCGCCCATCAGGCCCAGGGCGGCGAGATGAACCCGGCCGCCAACCTGCCCCCCGCGGGCGAGGTGAACGACCAGGAGATCGCAGACCTGCTGCACATGCGTGAGGAAGAAAAACTGGCCCGGGATGTGTACATCACCCTGGGCGAGCAGTGGGACTTCCCCGTCTTCACCAACATCAGCAAGGCTGAGCAGCAGCACATGGATGC
>CAZYSY010000092.1:0-5153 GCA_964650295.1 uncultured Caldilineales bacterium
GTCCTGAGGATGTTCGTGCACTGCGGCCAAAGCGGTCAGCACTTCTTCGGCAATGCGCATCACCAGTTCCAGGGGCATCCCCGCCGGATGTTGCCTGATGAGGTGCGCCAAATCATTGCCGGGCATGTACGCCATCACCAGCAAAAGGATGTCCTCATAAGGCTCCGCGGTAATTGCCTCCACCACGTTGGGCGTCCGGGCCTGATGCAAGGCTGCACCCACCTCGATTTCCCGCTCATAACGCCTCAAAATCTCATCCCGGCCTACGCCCGCCCCCACTTTGGGCTCTTTGATGGCAACCTGGCGTTTGCCAAAACCCGGCTCCACTGCTAGCCACACGCGCGCCATACCGCCCTCGCCAATGAGGTGCAGAACGTGGTACTTTTCGTTGAGGATGAATGTGTCGGGTTGAAGGGACATGGGAGAATTAAGGAGATGTTGGCACAATTGGCAGAAGTGCGACGCGGTTACCAAGATCAGTAAATTTGGTTGCTACCCATCCTCTATCATTTTGGAGAAAGATAATCTGTACCCAATCTCCCTTCTTATTGCGGGCGATAACCTTTAATTCATCTCCCTGTTCTACTTGTCCGATGCGGTTGAAGTTCGTACCTGGTCCAGAACGCACATTGAGTTTGTAAATTGTCACTCGGACTGTGATCGGCGTTGGTGTAACTTTCGTCGGAATCAGGCTGGATTGTTGATCTAATGGCATCCCTGCCTCAGCGTAAGGCTTAATCACAGACGGTGTAACATCTGGTGGAGATGTAGAAGTAATCATTGGCGTGCTCAATGTCTTTTTCACCAATGTTGCAAATATAGAGGTTTGTTGAGATGATACCGGCTTACTTTCATCAATCTCCATACAACTTACCGTAAGAACAAGAAGCAAAATGGTTATGAGCGCAAAACTGCGCCGTACTATCAATGAACAAGAGAAATTATCGGGAGTGCGCATAGTTAGAAAAAAAGCCCAATCAATAGAGCGTAGATGTCGTGCCAAAATGTCCCAATTCTGAAGACATATTTTGTGATTTCGGGTGGAATGTCGGATGATTGTTGGGCAAAATAAAATACTATTACCGAGCCTACATACAAGAACCCCCAAAGATAGATGATACGTTTGCTCCAAATTATTAGAAAAATGGATATTGAGCTAATAAAAGGGGTTATAGGGATTGGGCCTTGTAAACTAGATATGGATCGTCCGATACGTGTTAGTTGTTTTTCCACCCAAAGCCAAGCGAAACCTAAAACAATAAGGATAAGGAAAAACCAAGGAAAAGTAACTAGCCGCCAGGTTGCTTTGGCGATATCGAGAAAGACATCCATGTTTTTACCTCTATGGTCGGTGAAAATGGGTAAGGATCAATCGTTCGCTTCCGAGGACTCCTCCCTTTTTTCAACCGCCTCTTTGGTTACTTCATCTACTTTGTTTGCAGGCAAAGCACCTTTCACATCAGAGGATAGTTTAGGGGTTGATTGAAGGGGGCTTGTGGTGGCGGAATGCACAACATTGTCGACCAAATCTCGCAACTGCCAATCCTCGATCAAATCGTTGTCCACCATCGTTTGCAGAAGTTGCACTTTGCCATCGACATCTTGTTGGTGAAGTTGTAACAAGAAATTGGTGATCTGCGGGGCGTTATCGGGGTTCTGAGCCAACTGTTGCGCCAAAATACTGGTGATGCCTTTGTCAAGAATTTTCTCATAGTGGTCAACCATTTCCTCTTCACCTTCACGTTGCATCTGGCGCTTGAGTTTTTCGATGGACCCTTGGGCCACAAGCACTTCTTCCGTACCTTTGATGAGCACCGCTTGCCGTTTCTGTCGGCGCTGTTCGCGAAGATACTCCTTGGCTTCCTGATCTGGCTCCAACTCGATGAAAATAGCGGAGAAACGGAAAGGCACATCCTTGGTCAGCCCTTTTTCCAATTGCCCCCGAACAGCGAGCCGTGCAGTTTCCCCATCCTCGATATCGAATTGTTGTGTCACCTGACTGATGGTGTCTTTGATAACCAACTCAAGCATGGGGGTCGGGTCTTGAATACTTTCGTTGACAACCCGGATGGGGTCTGACACCTGATAACTTCCGGAAAATCGAACGGTAAACTCCCACACCCCACCTTTGGCTGGCGAGCTGATCTGAAAATCGAGTTGTTTTTGGGTGATATCGACCTCGTAAACCGTGTCATATTTGCCCCAAACCGCTTCCCCAGGAGAAATACTTTGGCCCGGATAAAGCACGATGGGGGCATCCTCTCCGATCAGAACCAACGCCCGACCGGGCTCAGCTTTTGGACGCTCATTGCGAAGCCCCAAAAACTTCCTTTTGAGTTCACGCCGGGAAAAAATCGATTGCGCCATGAGATTACCTCCAGAAATTTGGTGATGAAAAATCATTTCGTCAAAATGGCTATGAGCTCGGGAGCTGCTTCGTATGCATCCTCCCAGTGTTCGGTTTTCAAACGAACCCGTTTCAAGTCATGTGGACTTCCATCGATTGTCTTCCGGTAGGACGAGAGAAATATCTCCAGATGACTGTAGGTCTCGGGATCGTTTTCTTTTCCTGCAAAAACAATCAAACGTCGAAGTAGTTTCAGCCCCATCTCACGCGGATGAAGTCCATCCCGCACACTCCCTTTCGGTTGGGAAAAGTTTATGGCCCTATCCAGAAGGGTGCAGGCAATTTTACAATATGTTTCGTTTTCGTAGATATCCTGTAAGGCAAGCCGCCAGACCGGATCAAATTTGTCGGGCATGAGCAGATAGAGAAAGCCCAATAGCGCTGTACGCCGTAACGAAAAAGTTTCTTTCCGTTTTTGTCGAACGCTAGGACGCGCGCTCCAGGTCTGCAGGGCTTGTAATAGAGTGAGCCGTTGTTCGGGTGCCGCTTTATTCGTTCCGTAGTAATTCAAAATGGCATGGAAAAAGGGATCGAGAAGCTGAGGGCGCTCCACACACTCCTCAGCGATGGCTTTGAGATCATTAAGGGTTTGGTGGGGCAATCGATCGCCCGCAGAGCCAGCGTAGGCTGCCGTGGCCGTCCATTTCCAACGCCAATTATCTCTCTGGGTCGCCCAGAAATGGAGAAGCCCTGCCGTGGCTCCACTATGTCTTTCATCCCAAATGGTTATGCCCAACACCTGGGCGGCGCTACGGCGGGTGTGAGGATGTAGGCTGGCGGCCCAATCTCGCAACACGGTAGCCTCAATGAAGCCAAAGTCTTCTATGGCCAAGGCACCAATGGCTGCAGCAGCCCGGGTACGAATGGCGTGATTCGACGAGGTTCCGTAAGGCATTAACCATGACAACAAGGGGTCTTGCATACCGTCCATATGCCACAGATACCGAAGTACCGCGGGCTGCCAACTCTCGCTGTCCAGCTTTACCACTCTCTCCTGAAAATCACCAAAGTGCGAAGTACGAGTCACCAACTCCTGATGTGCATGAATTGCCTTTAGTCGAGTGTCGATGGTAGCACTACTAGCAAAAGGATTAACAGGTGGGGTGGTACCATCCTTCTGGCGGTTTTCCTCTCTTGGGCCGCGATTTTGCTCAGGAATCAAAATATTTAATAGATTTTGGGCCGCTTCCCGAATGAATCCGTAAGGCAATCCATTAAATACTGCTACTGCCGACAGTAAGGCCGCCAACTCGGGATCCTGGCTTGATTGAAACCAGTTGGCCACATCCTCATCCACTCTGGCGTTAAACTGGGCCAGGACTGTCTCTAAATTACTATCTTCTAACAAAACCCGTAGCAACAATTGGGTAAGTTGAGCCAGTTGAGCCGGGCGAAAGGACTGTTGCAGTACGGCCTGAACGAGCTCACTTTGCACCAATGCTTCAAAATCTTCTTTTTGTAATGATTGTCCATCAGGATAATTGCGAGATGCATGGACAAAATGCTTGATGAGCACCTTCGATTGGGTGCCAGCAACCGGTTCTTTCCATTCCAGACGCCAGGGTTGGAGCAACTCGCGATGTTCCGCCGTAAAGAAGAGGGGTGGTTGCTCAAGAACAAGGATCAAGGCATTGGTTTTATCAGAGGCTTGTAATCGATTAAGTAAAGCATTGAGATGAAAACGTTGGAAACCCTCCAACGTCCTTCCATCACCACTTTCCAAAAAAAGCCCGGCCCGATCGGGGATGTCATCTACTCTGATCTCCGACAATCTCAGGCTGGGATTCAACTCATAGATGATGTTATCAACCAGATTACATTTAAAAAATTCCGTGAGTAATCGGATGGCTGCCGTTCGTTTACCTGTGCCCGGTTCGCCGTACAATATTATAAAATGATGCATACGCAACCGCTCCAGGGCTTGATGATGATTGCACAAAGGTTCATACGTTGCGCTGGTACGGTTGATTTCCGATTGGGGAAGTGGATTGAGAGTGAGATCGCCGATGCGTTGGGGCGTGGGGGCCACCTCACTCGCAGACACAGAGCGTTCGGGCCACTTACCATAAATGTTGTAAATGGTCGTACGCTCGCCCCGCTGGATATACACTTGAGAAATCTCTTTCCCTTCGACATCCTCGACAAGGATGCTTTTACCGCTTACAAAGTCTTTAACGTTATATGCAATCTGTTCAATGTCCTCTTCAGCGGCTTGCTTCGGTGCAGTTGATTCGGGAATAGACTGTTCCTCAGACGGTTTTGTTTCTTGAGACATAAGAGAACTCCTGATATCAAATTACAAAGAGTTGGATTATATCTCTTTTCTAAAGCTCTTCTGACTTCCACAGCTAGGACAAATGGAGCCAGGTCCCTCCACCTCGTGTCCACAATTCAGACAGTAGTATTTCACGACTTTCTCTTTGGGTTTGCGTCTACCCCGCAACCACAGGCCCGCCAGCGCCAGCAGCAACAATCCGCCGCCGCCAAGCCCCGCCATAAGCCAAAAAGACATGCCTTCACCGCTGCTATCCCCACTCGGGGGTGAAACGGGGGGCAGTGGCGTAGCCGTAGGCGCGAGCGTAGGGGTGGGAGGAATCGGTGTAAACGTGGCTGTTGGTTTGGGAGTTTTTGTAGCAGTGGGAACTGATACAGCGCCCTCGGGCGTGGGCGTGGGGATGAAGGGAATCTTGAACGCCTGTTCATCAAAGGCCCGATGCTGCGCCACCTTCACATCCACCCGCACCTG
>CAZYSY010000093.1:0-2746 GCA_964650295.1 uncultured Caldilineales bacterium
AGCGCTATTGCATCGAGTCGATTCAAACTTGTCGCCCCATGGATAGATTCGTTTATCTTTATCGCCTCGGGCAGCCTTTTCCCATTCCGCTTCGCTGGGTAGGGTGATGGCCTTTCCTGTCTTTTTGCTCAGCCATTCACAATAAGCCATGGCATCATACCAACTCACATTGACGACAGGATGGCTCTCCAGTCCCTTAGGTGGTCGATCGTCTTCCCAATGGCTGGGGGTTTGATGATCAGTGTCCTGGACGAATAGATGGTATTGGGCGTTGGTGATAGGCGTACGGGAAATGAAAAACGCTGGAAGCATCACCTCATGCAACGGCATTTCATCTTCATATGCCATCGAATCGTGTTCCTTGTCGCTTCCCATCCAGAACGCACCTTTCGGCACCTTTACCCATTCAGGTTCGCCGTAAGGCTTTCTCCAGTAGCCGCCGCCAGCTCTGGCAAGCGCTTCTATAACCTGACCTCTCTGCTCAATCTGCATGCGCATTCGTTTCTTTACAGGTAACAGGCGCGCCCACACCGGCGGCTTTGCTTCAAGTGCTTGCTTCAATCGTTGTTGGATTTCTTCAGCCAGATCGCTGTCAACTCGTTTAGCTCCGACATCCCGAAGACATTCGCTGGCCAGAACCAGATTGTGGAATTGAACCGGTTTTTCAGGCATATCGATGATGGCTCTGATTAAGCGAGTCGTCCGTTCTCGACTCTGTGTACTAAGATATCCCGCCTCCAATAGGATTACTTCCCGCCACCAGGTGTCTGGCACACGCTCTAGGGTGTAGGAAATGTAATCATCTCTGGCAGCCACGGCCACCGCCGCCAGGTATTCCTGAAATGTCAGATGCGAAAAGGCGTAAACGCCCCCACCGCGCGCTACCAGCAAACCTGTTCGTTCTTCGACCACCTTAATGAAACGCTCCACCACCCGATCTACCATTCGCCAATCTCCCAAAATCGCATAGAACATTTCACCCAGCCAACTCTCCAACATTTCTGCCGATACTTCCTTAAGCTTCGCTTCATGCATACTCAAAGCGATGCTTTGCAGCATCAATCGTCGGTCGCCGACGTCAAAGGGTTCGCCTTCCAGTATCTCGATTTCCGAGATGCCTTTGGCCTCTTCCCATTTGCCCAGCAGTACATCCACCGCTTCTGCATACAACTCGGCCCGGCGATCCGGCAGTTTTACCCGGTCTCGGTGCACCATAGCGATGACTGTCAACATCAAGGGATTGATGGCCAACTCCCGAATGCGTTCATTGGCTTCGATGGCTCGTTTTAGTTGCAACGTTTGTTCGCGAGCGTATGCTTCGGCGCTGGCGCCGGGCCCCATCTGGCCGATGGCAATGAGCCTGTGCCAGTTTTGGAGGAATTGCTCAACGTCGGCCATGCTGAAATCACGCACCGTGGTTGTGGTGTAATCTTCTCCCAGACGAGCAGCGCCTGTATAGCCAACGATGCGGCTAGTAACGACATAGCGGCAGGCGGGATAGGCGCGAGTAAAAGCCTCAACCAGGCGAGAGACTCGTCGTCGCAGGTCTGGATCAGCTACTTCGTCCAGACCATCCAGGAGGATGACGGCCTTTCCCTGAGTCAACCATTCATCGAAAAAATCCTCAGGGATATCGATACGTTCATTTTTCAGCACCTGGCGAATGTAGTCCAGCAGCCAGCGATGCCCTTCCGTACCATCTTTTACTCTGTGATGGGCGTCGATAAAGGCGCCGATTTGCCTCAGGGGGAAAAGTAAAGGTAGCCAACCGCTTTCAAGCAGGCCCAATTTTTCTCTAACCAATTGTCCTCCTTCGGCCAGATCCCGGGCATATAGCAAGGCAAGATAGCGGAGTAAGGTAGTTTTGCCGCTGCCTGGATCGCCCAACACCACGAGCCTGTGATGTCGATCAAGCGCTTCGTTCACGCTGATGGTCGTGGTTTCGGTGGTGAGCCCTTTTTCACCCCGCATTCGCCGCGCCTCGCCGGGCACCAGCCTGGCTTCCGCCGCCAACCATTCCTCCTCACGTTCCACCAAACGCTGCCGCGTAGCCCTCAAGGTGATATAAATCCGGTCCAATTCAATATGCACTAGCTTGCCGCCTGAACGGATGCCTTGAAGCTGCAGGTAGCGGTTACGGCTGATGACATGCTGTAGATAACGTCCCAGCGCTGATTTGCGTTTCACCGCCGTCATCTTCACTGGCGTTTCGCCAATGACAACCGTTGTCCCACTGGCTCCTTCACCAATGATGACAACGTGGCCATCCGCCTGGATATTGTCATCCCCGTTAATGATCCCCCCATCTACATCGCCTCCGACCCCCACCCCTTCTCCCACCGCCACGCTGCCGTCCTGAGCAATGGCTCCGGAACCTGTTAGCGTCGCCTCATATTTCTGCAAATTCCCCAGTTTCTCCATTTCCTTCTGCAACGCCTGAATGAACCACTGCCGGTCTGCTTCTTTCAAACCCTGCTCTGCCATCTGGACCACCGAAAGTTTCGTCATAATTTCATCCAGTGCATCCCGAAATTCGCTGTTCTGCCCAATCAACTGTTCCAGCTCACGTATTATTGCATCCTGTGATCTGTTTCCCTTGGCCCATTCCTGGACAAGGTTTGTGATCAACCCTGTGCCAACACCTGCCGTCACAACGCCTAAAGCGGCTAAGGCCTCGTATCGCCCTCGTTGTAGAGCTTCCACGACCGGAAAAAGGCTCATAGTGGCTAGGAATCCGTAGAGGGTG
>CAZYSY010000094.1:0-34026 GCA_964650295.1 uncultured Caldilineales bacterium
AACTACTAACGTACCTGACTTCAATCACCACAAAGGCACAAAGACACTAAGAACACCAAGAATTTCAAAGCTTTTTCTTTTCTTCGTGCCTTTGTGGCTTCGTGTCTTCGTGGTTTCTAGCCGGGCTACCTTAGTAGTAACCATCTGTCAAAAATAACCGCTACCCTTGTTGAAAGACAGCCATGTTGCTGGACCCGAATTTGTGGTATTATTTCGATCTCGAAAAGAATTTGCGTCGCGTCGATCGTTGCGTGCGGCCAAAATAGCCACGCCACCATTCATCGGTGCGCAACCGTTTTGGAGGATCGCCGAGTTTGCGCCATTGTAACGATTCGCGAAAAGCAAAGTGGCTGTACAAACGCATGAACTCGCCAAGATAAATATCGGCAACGCGCTTGTTGCCGCGAATGATAATCATGTTTTCGTCATTGCGACGGATGGATGAATCGCTGAAATTGGCAGAACCGCTGATCACGATGGGGTCATCGCTCAAGGGATCGATGAGCATGAATTTGTTGTGGACAAACCTGACATGACTGTTGAGCCCTGTCAGACGTTCTTTCAGCCAACCATCGATGGCGTTGGTGCGGATGAAGTTGCCAATGGCAAAAACGTTCTCTGGCATATTTCGCAGTTCTTGAATAGCCTGCTCCTCTGCCTTGCGTTTGGGGCCCGGTTTCATCGGTCGTGTTTTCTTTTCCATCAGCGCCAGCCGGAAGGGGGCAGCGCCGTTGCGATAGACTTCTTTGAAGATGTCGTTCATGCCAAAGGCAAAGGTCATGAACAGACCCTCGGTGGCGTTCCGGGCCAGGTTCGCATACCATTCCAGGGCTTCAATGGTGCTGCGAGGGCTGAATAGCACAGTGGTGCCCATACGAGGTTTGTCCGGCGGGAGTGGCGAAAGTGCTTCGACGCGTTCTTTGAGGGGAGCGCTGGGTAGATCTTCGGCCAGCAGTTGCCAATAATCAAAAAATTTGCGGGCAATTCTGGGATTTTCGACAACATGGGAGACATTGGAATGACCATAAATGCCTCCCTCTGAGAAATTTGTGCCCCCTGTCCACACAGCCACAGGTTGACTATCTCGAAGTTTGACGATGAATTTGTTATGTGCAATGTAAGATTTTGGGATGGTGCGCTGGTAACAGATGTTGGGCGCGTCAAGGCCAAAAGCTTTGATTGCAGCGATATTTTCGAGTTTGGGTGAATCGCGACGCGCATCGTAAACCACCTGAATATCGACGCCCTCCTCAATCTTTTCTTTGATCAAGGCCAGAAATCTATCATAGCTGAACTCATAGGCCGCGATGCGCAGAGCGTCTCGTCCCGGCTCGCAGGAGCGGACAAAATCTTCCAACGCCTCGTTGAGCCCGCGCGACAGCCATTCGAAAGCCTTGCGGTTGGGCACATCTTCGGGCGCTCGATTGCCAAATCGCCGCACATAGGCCTGCGAGGCAGCAATGCCCCGGTTGAAATATACATCATGGATGCCACGTTGTGGTGAGGTGGTGGTAATGTGGATGACGTTTTGGGCGTAAGGTTGCAGGTGGTGGGGCGTGCCCTTGAGCGCAGTGATGGTGTAGGTGTATTTATGGCCCGGTTTGGCTGAGTAATCTGCCCACTGGAAGCTTTGTATGGGTTGGTGCTTGGTCGAATAGGTGGCGCCTTTCGGAAATCCGGGATCGGTCTCGGCAAAGCATTTTGTGCCCCGCAAATAGTAGGCTTCCCTCTCTGTGTGGTCGATGCGATGGATGGAAAAGCCGAGCAAGCCGTCACACTGTTCTTCGGGCAGATTGAAGCCGAATAAAACGACATAGGTTCCGGCTACTGCAAGGACTTTGAAATCATCGGAGATTTTTGTGACGCGCATTGACAGTTCCTTTTCGTTGGATTGCCCCAAGCGATGACCCTTTTGATTCCACCGGGCCGGGGGAGTATGGAATCGAACATACGCTTTCTTTTACATCAGAATAGGGGCTTTGTCAAATCATCTTCCTGCATTGAGACGTTGCAATTGGGGGCAGTCGCTCAGCACTGGTCGACCTGAGTTGTGAGGCCGATACATCACTGACCCACCCGAACACAGATAATGGCGCCTGCGGTGCGTCGGAAATCATGGTGGATATTGCGATGCAAGTCACTCGCCACAAAATCGCTGGCCAGTGAATAGTAACTTGCCTGAGGCTGGCTTCATCTCGAGTCTTGGCGTACAATGATCTCATGATAAACTCCTTGTCCATTCGCCCCCTGCGCTCTAGCGATATCGAGTCCTGCGCTCGTATCATGGCTGATAATCCTCTTTGGCAACGCTACGGTGTGACCAGCGCCCGCGCTCTCGCTCGACTTGAGGGTGCAATGGATTCAGGGGGGATGGTTTTTGTGGCGGAAAAGGCGGGGGAGGTCTTGGGATTTGTGTGGTGTGTTGCTAGCGCCGCATTCGGGCGTGGCGGTTACATCCCCCTCATTGCCGTTCACCCCGACGCCACCGGTCAGGGTGTCGGAGCCGCATTGATGGACAGGGCCGAGGTGTTTTTGGCCGAAAGCTCGCCCGACATTTTTCTCTTGACATCCGATTTCAACCTAGGAGCGCAGCGTTTTTATCGGCGGCGAGGTTATCAGCAGGTGGGAGCATTACCCGACTACTTGTTGCCTGGCGTCACTGAGTTGATTTTCTGGAAGCGCTTATTTTGAATAGCGCTAAAGGCTTTTCTTCGTTGATATCTAATGGGATGTATTTCGATTTCGGGGCAAGTTGTCTAATGATGCACGGGCCGAGTGAACTCGGGCTCTGCAGGCGTAGCCCACCTTTGTTTCCTCCCCCGCTCCGAGACGGGCGGGGAGAGGCGATGAGGAAAGATGTCCAGATAGCGCCATGGTCGCCCAGCGACGACCTAGATGGTGGAGGCCGCCCCTGACGCTGGCCTGAAGCGCCCGACTTGAGTCGGCCATGAACGCGAAAAGCCCCCCTCCCATTTTGAAACGCACCCGTCTAATGTGCAGACTTGATCGTCAGATTAATGAGGGCAACGCCGATGATCACCAGGGCAATGCCGAAAATCGCGGGCAGACTGAGCCTTTCATCCCATAACCACACGCCAATCAGTGCAATCGCTGCTGTGCCCAGGCCTGACCAAATGGCATAGATGATACCGATGGGCACGTTTTGTTTGAGCAGCAGCGAAAGTAGATAAAAGGAAAGCCCATAGCCAACCACGACGAGGATGCTGGGAGTCAGTCTTGTAAAACCTTGCGAGAGTTTCAACGAAACAGTTCCCAGCACCTCGAAACCGATGGTGAGCAGAAGAAAGATAATTTGGTAGAAGGTCATGGATGTGGTTCGTCAATCCCTGGAATGTTGAGTTTAGATCTCCAGTCCCTCCACCTTGCGGAAGTAGCGCAACACGCCGGTCACATTCATAAAGCTGGGCACCACCACCTCATACCGATGCACGCCCGCGTCATCCACCCCCTCGCTTCTGGCTTGCTCCGCCAACCAAGCAGGCAACTCTGCCATCATTTGCCCAACATCATCGCCCGCTCGCACGCGTTGCCGCAAATAGTCGGTGAGCGCGTCTAGCTTCGCTATGACTGCATCGAAATGCGCATCGACATCTTCATGAGGGCCATAATGGGTGGGGATGATAATATCAGGCTTCAAGTCTCGTAGCCGGGTTACGCTTTCCTTCCATAGCGATAAATGGAACTCGGGCGGCGGGGTGGGCAGGCGGATGTGATCATATCCTGGTAAACGCACTGCGGCGACATCGCCGGTGAAGCAAGCTCCATCCAGCCAGTAGGCCATGTGGTGGTAGGCGTGCCCCGGGGTGTCGATGGCCGTTACTTGCAGGCCCGCAGCATCTATGATGTCACCATCATGCAGAATGTGGACTTGTTTCTGGGGCACAGGTAGAAAATCTCCCCACAGCGGGCCCATCTGATCGCCGTAGATGCGTCCGGCCGAGGCCAGTAGTTTACTGGGGTCGATCATGTGCGGAGCCCCCACGTGATGCACGTGCACTGTGGCTCCTGTCAGCCTGGCCATGTAACCTGCTGCGCCTGCATGATCGAGATGGATGTGTGTGAGAAGAATGTCGGTGATCTCCTCAGGAGCAATGCCCAACGCCTGCAAACCGCTAAGCAAATTCTCTGCCGTGGCCCCAGGCCCGGTTTCGATAAGTGCAACGCCCCTGGGGCCGCGTAGCACATAGCTGCCAATGATTTCTGGTTCGCCTTGAAAATGTAGATCGATGATCTCGAACATCAGACTTCCTCCACATAGGGTAGCGCGGACGGCGGGGCGGCATACATGCCTCGCATCTCTGCTGGCAGACATTGGGCCAGCCGCCGCATGGCGTAATCGGTGACAAGGGTTTCAGCTTCTCGACGGGTGATTTTTGCCGGTAAATTAAAGCGATAGGGCGCGCCAAAGCGGTAATGCACCACCGGGCGTCGCAAGCGCTTGTAGGCCGATGGAAAATCTGGCGTTCCCCAGATGCCCACTGGCATCAATACCGGATTGGTGCGATACACCAACAGGCCCAGACCCTTTTCCGCCTCGATAAGCGCACCTGTAGGTGAGCGCGTGCCCTCCGGGGCAATGAGCAACACGTATCCCGATTGCAAGACGGAGAGCATTCCTCGCAGTGCGGGAATGTCAGGCTCTCTCCGTTTGATGAAGATGGTTCCGTTGGCCTTGAGGGCCGGCCCAACAAAAAACGTGCGCTCCAACTCAGCTTTGGCTACCGGCACAAAGTAGCGCTGTCGCCAAAATCGTGATGAGAGAGCGAAAGGGTCGAGATAATGAATGTGGTTATAATAGACGATGACCGGGCCTCTGGCGGGTAATTTCTCGAAGCCCGTTACATCTGATTTTAACAGCGCTCGCTCCACCAATGAAAGTCCGGTTAGCCAAAAATGACGCTGCCAGCGTTGGGGCGCTTCAGGGCTGGCCAGCCAACGAAAGTCGCGAGGGGCTGCTTTGTTCATCTCCGTTCCACCCTATTTACCAGATGACGTTCTTTGGCCAGCGTCGCGATTTGATCCACCACCTGTTCAATGGAAAGATGATCGGTGTCGATGATCACCGCATCGTCGGCAATACGCAAAGGCGCTGTGGCGCGCGTGCTGTCGATTTGATCACGATGGCGCACGCCCGCCAGAATCTCATCGAAGTCGGCCTCTTCCCCCCGAGCAAGCAACTCCTCGCAGCGACGCCTGGCCCGCACCTCCGGAGAAGCATCCAAAAACACTTTCAACGGCGCCTCAGGGAAAACCACCGTACCGATATCGCGACCCGCCATAACCACACCGCCACGCTGTGCGATGCGGCGCTGCTGCGATTTCAGCGCCTCCCGCACGCCAGGATAGGCGCTGACGGTGGAGACATGCGCATCCACCAGTTCGCTGCGAATATCCCAGGTGACATCCTCTCCATCCACCAGCACGGTGTAAGGCCGCCCGTCATCATGTGTGGCGGGAATGAGATCGATATGAATGTTCCGAGCCAGATTGCTGATGCGGACCTCATCGTCAATGGGAATATTGCGCTGCAACGCAGACAGCGTCACAGCCCGATAAAGCGCACCGGTGTCGAACAAGAGAAAACCGAGCTTTTGAGCGACCAGCTTGCCCACAGTGCTCTTTCCTGAGGCTGCAGGGCCGTCGATGGCAATGACGGCAGGAGGATGGAGCATGAGATTCGTGTTTTGTGATTCAGTGTTCAATGATGCGTTACTCAATGGTAAGAGATAATTCAAGGGAATGATGACGCCATGTAAAACTGCCGGGGTGAAACGCACTGGGCGGAGATTATTCCCCTTGAGCTTTTATGGCTTGAATGATCCTGAGCTGTTGCTTGCTGGCCATTCGCCATTGACCAGGTTTTAGATCACCGATGTGTATAGCATCCATACGCACTCGCACCAGTCGCAATACGCGCAGATTGACTACCTGACACATGCGTCGAATCTGACGGTTGCGCCCTTCGGTGAGGACAAAAGCCAACCAGGTGTGTTTGGGATCAAGCTGCACCCAAAAACGTTGCGCCGGAGGGATTTTATTCAGGCGACGCACCCTGGCCCAAGCCAGGCCATCATCCAACCTCACGCCTTGGCGAAATTTATACAGGGTAGGATTAGGAACCTCTCCCACAACCTTCACCCAATACTCCTTTTCGTGTTGGTGGGAGGGGTGAGATAGGCGTTGGGTGAGATCTCCATCATCCGTGAGCAACACCAGTCCCTCACTCTGATAATCCAAACGTCCAATCGGGTGAAGATTGTGGTATTTGACCGGAATAAGATCAAGAATGGTCTTGCGCCCTCCTGGGTCTTTGCGACTGGTAATGACGCCTCGGGGTTTGTTTAGTAAAAGATAGGTGAACCGTTGCGGGTGATTACGTATGAGTTTGCCATCCACCCGCACCTGATCTCGAACAGGATCGATCTGCACTCCCATTTCGCGTACAACTCGACCATTCACCTCTACTCGCCCGGCAGCGATGAGCTTGTCCGCGGCCCGACGTGAGGAGATGCCTGTATGCGCAAGGAATTTATTGAGTCGCATGGGATAGTTAGAGCAACACTTGGTACTTCGTCACCTTTGAACCTTTGTGGCAAAGGGATTGCGAACGTTTAGTGACCTTTCAGAGATTACTGAGCAGCGCTAGAAGATATTCCACCTCGCGCTGTATCATCGCTCGTTATTGTTGCGTGTTGGGCGGCTGATTGTTTTCGGCATTTACTTTGTGAAACTGGATGGGTAATTCTACCAACTTATCCTGGCCAGACCACACCTGATACAGCCCCCAGGGCTGATCCGCCGTATCAAAACTGATGATACGCATTGGGCGGAGTTCCTGTAGTTGCCAGCGTGGTAAAAGCAAGGGGGCGGGCTCCGTATTCAGCACATACCTGGCGCCATCGGGGCCAGAGGCGCGGTTCAATACATCTTGTTTTAATCCAGCATCAATCCATATCCAATGCGCAAAGTAGAAATCCATCAATCCGATAGTCTCAGCGTATCGATCGGGGCTGTCCAGCAGCACCGTGAGCACATCGCCCTGACCTGAGCGGCGAGCTGCGCCAATGAGCACTTGGCCAGCATGATCGGTGGTGCCCGTCTTCACGCCGTAAGCACCAGGGTAGGTGGTGAGGAGTTTGTTGGTGTTGACGAGGTGAAATCCCTCGGCGTTTATTTCTGGGGTGGCCACGATTTCGGTGATGAGTTGGTTCTGGAGAGCGCGCAAGGCCAGTTGCGCCAGGTCGCGAGCGCTGGCGTAATGGTTGGGTGTATCGATGCCGTGTGGATTGACGAAGTGAGTTGCCGTAAGTCCCCACTCCTGAGCCCGCTGATTCATTTTCTCAACGAAGTTTTTTTCATCACCCGCGGCGGCAATGGCCAGGGCCAGCGCCGCGTCGTTGCCTGAAGGCAGCAAGGCTCCATAGAGCAGTGTCATCACCTGTACACGCTGCCCTGCCTGCAGACCCATGCGGGCGTAGCCGGGATCAATATCGAGGGCTGTTGCTGGTACAGTAATCACATCATCGGGCGACAGCGTTTCCAGCGCCACCAATACTGTCATCAGTTTTGTGACGCTGGCCATGGGAAGGGATTCATTCTCATTCCATTGCCAAAGAATCGCTCTGGTGGTGCGATCCAGCATGACCCCGGCCCTGGCTTGTGTCTGTGGGCCTTGAACGATGGCGTTTTGCTCCAGAATTTGCCCCTGGGTCATCCTGATTGGATGGGGATGGTTGCTTTTCCAGATGGGGGGGCCAGCAGCCACCGAGAGCCAGGCCAGCACTAATACCAACAGAGCGGCAAGCCATGAAGAAAGGCGCCGTCTGGCCGGGGGTAGAAGTGAGTGCTGCACGCGAAATAACGATCTCATGAACAGAAGGTGGATGCGCAAATTCAGTGCATGGTAGCATGGAATTTTCATTTCTGGCAACCCTTGTAGCCTGTTCGCCAGGGGTGTTCTAAGAAACGATTTCCCTTCATAGTGACTGTGGAGGTGCGGTCGTACGTTTTTGCACCTTGGGGCATTGCGGATTAATCAGAATTCACCCATATAAAAAAGGCAGGAACGGTGAACGCTCCTGCCTTTGATAGAATGGGGAAGATGAGGTTATTGCAATTCGGCCAATGCTTTTTGATAAGCTGCGTCGAAGGCTTTTTCGGCGTCTTCGCCGCGCGCCTTGGCTTTGCGAGCCGCCTCTTCAGCCAGTTTGCGCGCTTCCGCCTTGATGCGGGCCTGGGTGCGAATTTGATCTTTGGTGCGCAGGCGGCGCATGAAGCGTTCGACCTGACCAGCGGTGTCGACAATGCGCTGCTCGCCAGTGAAGAAGGGATGGCAGGCGGAACAAACGTCGGTGTGAATTTCTTTTTTTGTGGAGCCCGTGGTCCAGGTATTGCCACATGAGCAGATGACCACGGCGTCTTCGTAATAAGTGGGATGAATGCCCTGTTTCATTTCAAAAATACCTCTCGGATTGCTCAGGCCGCGCGTTCGGGATAAACGCTGACGCGCTTCTTGTCGCGGGTTTGGTGTTCGAATTTGACGAAGCCATCGGCTGTGGCAAAGATGGTGTGATCTCTACCTACGCCCACGTTTTCGCCTGGGGCAATGCGGGTGCCGCGCTGTCGGATAATGATCGTGCCAGCGCTTACAAATTGACCATCATAGCGCTTGACGCCCAGGCGCTTTGCTTTGCTATCGCGACCGTTCTTACTGGAACCGCCACCTTTCTTATGAGCCATTTTCTTCGCTCCTTGTCTTTATCTAAACGGGATGGGAGATGCGGATTACGTTATGCCGTGATGCTGTCGATGCGGAGTTGTGTGTATTTCTGTCGGTGTCCGGTCTTGCGGCGCAAGGTGGTGCGGCCGCTATGCTTGAAGATGATGACCTTCGGGCCTTTGGTCAGACCCAACACTGTAGCGGTCACTTTTGCGCCTTCCACCAAAGGACGTCCAACAGTCACGGTCTCTTCATCACCAACCAGGAGCACATCATCGAATGTCACCTGATCGCCTTCAGTAGTGTTTTTCAGAAGTTCAACATTGAGGATCTCGTTTTCTTCGACACGGTATTGTTTACCGCCAGTTCGGATAACTGCGTACATAAGCTGCTTCCTTTCCGTACGGCGCCGGCAAAGCTGGACTTAGGGAGCCGTAGCGGCGTGAGGGGTTAAAGGGTTCTTTGTCTTTTGGCGTAGAAAAAGTGGGCTCGAAAGCCCACAACATGTAATTATAAAACGACGATGAGTAAAATGTCAAAAAATAGGTAGGGTGTGTTTATGAGTCGAATGTGTCGAAGTTCGACTCACTTTTTCTCTTCATCCAGAATCACCTTCTCACGCAAAATGGTGTGCTTTCGATTTTCTAAGCCCAGCACTGCGATGACTTCGCTCACCCGGGCATTGGCCTGCGAACCCGCAGCCAGCCTCATGCGCACGCAGCCTGGCTCATCAGGCGAAAGCTCGATGCTGTGGATACGGGGGCGCAGGTCATAGGTTTTTTTAGGTTTTTTGAATTGAGGACGCATGATTTCTTCGGCCTCGAGCACCGACTTAACTCGCATCGCCAACTCATCTCCGGTCACATCTTTCCAGCAGACGTGATAGACCGAGGCTCGCAGGCTGGCCTGCATAGCGGGCAGCTTTAGTGGAACCTCGACCAGCGCTTTGATGGCGAAGCTATCTGGCAGGTTACGGGCGATGGGCTGCACCCACGCACCGGGTTCAACTCGCTCGGTCAGCCAGATGTCCATCATCTCGTTTTCGCCCGCTACGCCCACGGGCAGCGCTGATGCAAACTGGATTCGGGGCTGGGGATGGTAGCCATGAGAGTAGGCCAAGGGCAGGTTCACTCGCCTGAGGACGCGTTCCCAAAATCGCGCCAGATCAAGATGGCCGATGTAGCGAGCGTCGCCTTTTTTGCTGTATGTCAGGCGTAAGCGTTGTGTGGGGCGAGGGTGCTGAGTCATGGGCAATAAAAAGAAGGGCGGGAATCGTAGCGCCCTTCTGCATGAACAGGTCTCAAAGCGTCAGAAGTAATCATACCTCGTCCGCGCACTTATTTCCAAATTAGCGATAAAAATCCACCCAGCTCAAAGCGAATTCGGTGGCGTGGCTGTCATAAAAATCATCGGGCAGGGTGATCAAAAAACTGGAAGGCAGGGCGGGCATCCCGAAAAAAATGCCGCCTTCTTTGGCTGGCAACGCCTCTATCTCGATCCAATAGGGACTGGATTCGTTGATTTCGATTTCTTCACCCGCTTTGGCAAGCCTTTCGATCACCGGGCCATTATTTTGGGTGGCGACACTGGCGATGATTTTAACGTTGTCATAGCTCAGCTCTAGATTTTCAAGTCCTTGTACAAAAAGACGCACGCGGACCTTTTGTGGCATTCTGCCTTGTGAGAGGGTTATTTTGGCGTCCCCAATACCGCTGGGATTGTAGATTAAGAAGGTGATCGCACCATCGCTGTATATCGAGCGAATGTCTACATCTTGTTTGAGGGCAGTTGCTTGAAAGGCCAGGGGTTCTTGTTCCCGACAAGCGGCGAGCGCGAGTGCCATGAGTATGAGGACTGGAATAAATTTGAGTAGGCGTTTGAACATGGCTGGCCTCCTATGAATGAGTGCGTCAAAAACACTGCTTACCCAATGTACAACTTTTTTTGGCGTATCAACGGGCTTATCAAGCATCTTCTTCTGAACAAGCCGATGAACATGGGCGAAAAATGACCAAAGTGGACGAAATCAGCATCTTTCTCCGTCCTTTTTTCCTGTCGTCCCTTCGCCTGTTTGTGGGGCTGTTGATCGAAACCTCAAAGCCTGCTTTTTTGAACAGAAAAGTCGCACATCAGGTACTGCTTTTCTGACACAAGTTTATGGCATATATCGATTCTTGGCAAGCGTTTTTTGTTAAGTAACTTATGTTACGCACTTGCCAGCCCATAAGCCCTGAACGATGCAGCCTACGCTTCTGACTTAACCATGGACCATAAGACGAAAGGGCGAACATAGACAATAGACATCTTCGTCCTTTCGTCCACCTTCGTCTCTGTTCGTCATTTTTCGGGAGCGTCTGGTGGTTGCATTGCGAATCAGCTTTGCCGTAACGTCCGTTAAGTAAGTGAAGGTATGAACTTACAATTCGCTTTGTAGACGATTACAACTCATCAGACGAGGATCGACGAAAAGATGAAGATGGACGAAGCGAACCATCGTATATTCGTCTATCTTTGTCCATTTTCGTCAAACTGCGCAGCGTTTTTTTAAGCTTCAGGTGCACAGTTACTTAAGAGCCCACAATACCTTTTCATATCTCCTCTCCTCATCCATTTTGGGTAGTGGTTATTTTTGACTGATGTTTTCATTCCGTTTCGTTGCCATAGCACGATCTCAATGCATTTGACGATAGACGATGGACGATGGAGGACAAAAATCGCTGATTTGATGGCGTGAACCGTCCGTCGTCCCTGGTCCATCGTCCCTGAGTGTGAATAGGAGCCATTCGCTCCCGATGGCGTCAGTCAAATTCGGACCACTACCATAATCTTTTCAATTGGCTGCGTCCTAAATCAGTAAAGCAATGATCAATCTGCCGATATTCGTTCGGCGACGATAGACTGATGCTGCGCTCTTGTTACGGCTCCGAAAGAGAAGGCATGTCGATCTAGAAGCGTTGCTGGGTCAAGGCCATCATGTGTTTTTGCCAACCGATTTTAGATTATCAAAAACAAAGGACGAAGCTGATGATGTCAGACCAGAACACTGGCGCACTAATGCCTCATGAGCACGCTGATGAAGATGAATAATCCCAACAAAAGTATTTCGACAGCGACCATCAGCACCGCCTCTCCGGCCGTTTTTTTGCCAGAGCGCATTTCTGTGAGAGCCATGCTGATAAAAACAAGGAAGAGGCCAAAAAGTCCCAGCGTCAGCTGCACAATCGAATAGACGTTTTTCGGGCCGGTGACAATGGCGAGATAACCAACATTGCCCACGATGAGAATCATACCGATTCCCAACAGTATGGCATCGAGATGCTTTACCAACATGAGATCGCGTAACTTATCGAGGTTCATAGAGGATACCGTTGAATTCGATGTATACTGGCCGTGTGCAGGTCGTAGGCTGCGGTCGCTGGGGGGCTGACAACAGCGATGAAAACGGGAGTTGGCCTGTTTCAGCCAGTGGCTGGCATTTCATCGTCGCACCATGAAGAAAATCATAATCCAAACGGCAAAATTCAGTAGAACACGATTGCGAGAGCATGGGCCCAGCCGGATTCGCAATCCGGCGGGTTTGACGCTGGAATCACCGCCGGATCACGGATCCGGCTCTGCGCATCATGATAAATCATGATCTACTGAAATTGGCAAAATGCCCACGACTTGGGGGACGTTTTAAAATAGAGGCGACGCCAACAGAGCCCGAGTTCACTCGCCAGTGCATCAATAAAGCAAATTGCCCCGAAATTGAAACGCGTCTCGACTTAGGCGCGTTTTGTCTTCCGGTTATGTTTCGGGCGGGCCGTAGTCATTGCATATTGGATCAGAAATCCATTTACATCTTGCCCTCCATTTATCTGGATGTGAGGTGGAAAACCATCCAACAACAGATGCTTTTGAGAGTAAAACATCGCACACATGGTAACATTTTCGATGAATTGGTGATAGTGTGGGGCGTTTAGTCCGCTTTCTCGACCGCGATCGTTCCCTGCCCCAATCCCGCGGTGAGTCCCAACAAAATGAGACCGATGTTTATGACTTCATTTTGTCCCATCATCAACAGAATCCCGCCCAACGCCGCGAATCCAATCAGGGCAAACAAGCGCGCTCGGATGCCCATCAGTAAAAAAGGCGAGACCGTCACCAGCAACAGTATGATGACGCCAGCGCCAAGATCGCTTCGGAAAGCCTCAGCATACATCTCAAAATGAAAAACCATGTCCGCGACAACGGTTGCCACCGCCATAGCCGCCAACAGTCTGATACTTAGCGCTAGCCAACCTGTCAGCGCACTCTGAAATCCCGCCTTGATTTGTTGGTATTGGCTCTGATTCGGATCGATCAATCCGGCCAGAATGAACCAGTCGCGTAGCGCTGTCAAAAAGTAAAGTAGCGCAAATGCCAGGCCCGCCAGATGGAGCGCGGAGTTGCCCGCAACAGGAAGCATGGTGAGCGTCAGGATCGCATGGTAAAGGTAGCGCCACGGCAACCGCAAAGAAGATGAGCCCTCTCCCAACAGGGATCTTCCCTTTTTGGATAACCAGCCATGAGTAAACAGAATAAGATATTCCATGGCCCCAATCAGCAAAAACCAGGCATCGATCTTACCATAATGAACAGCAACAGCTGTCAATGCCAACGTTCCCAACGCTCGAAACTCGCTGGCAAGTTGCTGGTTCCCCTGGGCTCGTTCACATCTTCTACGACAGCTCACCATTGAAAGAATGTCTGTCAAAATGCCCCCCAAGGCAAGAATGGCTGGAATCCAACCTAATCCACCTTTTGGTGGAGTCACCAATAAAAATCCTGCCAGGAGCGCATAACACAAGCCTGAAAGCACCATCAATTTCGTGGCAAAATCAATGTCAGCGCTGCGCTCATTCTTGTCGCTGACAAACAACGGCAACAAGTTTTTGAAAATGCGCAACTCATAAAAAACGGCCAATCCCGCCAAAATCCCCCACCGCATCACAGCTTCCATGACCCAGTGGCTTGATAAAATCAGCGCCACCAGCACCACGCCCGCGATGTCCACAGCCGCGGACAGCAACCAGGCGCGAGTGAGTTTTTGATGGCTAGGGAGTGATGCGGGGGGGATTTTTTGTCGTTGAGCTGACATGACCCAAAAAACGTTAATTATACAACGAGTGTGACATTCATAACTCTAGCATAACCTCACTTGACACTCCAACTTCTTTCGCTTACCCTTATGGGGGAGAGCTTGCAGGCGTTTTGTGATGCCGCGCTCTTTCCAACACCTTTCGCCCTCGCGTCTTTTGGCGCGAGGGTGTGCTTGATGTCAGGAAAGGAAAAATGACCGAACAAATCGAACAAATTGCCGTCTTTATAGATTTTGAAAATATCGCCCGTTGGGCGGAAGAAGTGTTTCTTGATTTTGAATTGACGCCTGTCATCGAATATCTGCAGAGCAGAGGGGCGCTGGTCATAAAGCGGGCGTATGGCGATTGGAGTCGCTTTACCCACTATCGGGATGAGATGATGGATAATGCATTCGACCTCATCCAGATGTACAGCGTGCGGGCGGGGAAAAATCGAGCGGATATTCGTATGGCGATGGATGCGCTGGAGACTGCCATGACCAGACCGCACATCCGCACCTTTGTCATCATCTCTGGGGATAGTGACTTTGGCGCTTTGGTGAACAAATTACGAGAATATGGCAAATACACCCTAGGCATTGGCCCGCGGCAGATCACCCATCGCTTGTTGGTCAAGTCTTGCGATGAATTTGTCTATCTCGAAACATTGTTGGGGGAAAACACAATCGTCTCGGAACAAACTGCCACCGATATGCAGGTGGGGCGAAACCTCCTGCGCAAGGCGTTGCGGGCTCTGGGACAACGTGGCGAAACGCCTGTGACCGCGGTGCGCCTACGCCAAATCATGATTTCTATGGATCCCACCTTCAATGAGGCGAATTTCGGCTTTCGTCAGTTTAAGGACTGGTTGGAAGCCAACAGTGATTTGATCGATTTGCACACACAGGATTTTCGGCTCTATGTTTCCTTGAAAGAACGCGGTAGCAATGAAACAACAACGTCGGGCGCCACCGCAGCCACATCGCTAGAATCCACGTCTTCTTCGCAGTCCAAACTGGAATCTTTGCCCGGCTTGCGCATGCAATACCGGCAGATATTCGCCCGGTTGAAGATGTCGGCCGCCGATTTTAGTACGCGCCGGGATGTATTGCGCGACATTTATCGTGAGATCAACGAAAATCCCGGAAAATACACCACAGATAGTTTATTAGAAACCCTGCGCGAGCGTTATGAATTGCAAGGAATTGGTCGCAGCAAAACGATGCTCCGGCACATCTGGCAGATGGGATTTAGGCAACGAGCCTTTGATTATGGCGATCAACCGGCATCGGTGCGCACTCCGGTATGGCTGGCCGCGGATATCGATAGTGAGTCAACGTTCGTGCGGCGAGCAGAATCTGGCTTCGTGTACGCCATCATCCATGCCGGACTCGATGTCAATACCGAGGAGCTGGCGGCCGTGTTGGTCAATGATCGCGAGCAGGCGGATTATATTCAGATGTTGCTGACCGAGTTGGAGTCCCGGGGCCTCATCGTGCATGAAAATGGACGTTATCGACTTCCCGGCCATTCTGCCATCCCCTTTTGCGATCAACCGGTATTGCGTCGCGTATGCCGGGAGATCGAACACGTACAGTTACCAGAGAACGCACCGCGGAGTCCTGAAAAAGCTTTCAACCTGGCTCGTCGCGCCATGATTCAGCGTTCGCAAGACTTCTCAGCTTCGGCCCGAAGCTATCTCTACGCGTGTCGTATTCAGTGGGAAGCCGTGCTCAATCAGGAACCTGGAGCCACATTAGAAGATTTGCGTTGGCTGATCGCATCGTATGCTTCGGTCAAAGCGGGCGAACTTTCACAAGTCGATAAGGATTACAGTCAGTCGCGCAGTTATTATCTGGCCTTTTTTGCGTTGGTGCAGGAAGATGATCCCCTGTGGAGCCGGATGCGCGGCCTTATCAACCCCATGCTGGCTTACTATTGGGCCAATGCTGGTCGAGAGTTGGGCGTGGATGTCTCATCATGGAATCTCAGCGCGGCATTGCCTGCTCAGGTGGCCATGTATGCCGTCAACCACGAGAATCAAGATTTGGTGGCAGGATGGCAACAACGCACGCGGGATTTGGCCGAGGTCAATCCCGGGGTTTTGCAGCGGGTGGTGGAACAGATCCGACACAACTATGCCGATCAACCTGCATACATGAGGGCGGCGGAGGAGATTCAGCATATTTTGGAGGAAAGCAGACGCCTCGTTTTGCTTTCCTGATGCGTTCCGCAGATTGCCCATCCATTTCGATTAAATCGATGTGATGGGGGCTTCGCCCCCGGTGGGTCCGCGTGGATGTTGATTCTGGGAAGGCGCCGATGTTGGTTGGCGGGTGGGATAACCGTGAGCGAGGGATGGATCAGGAAATGCGATACACCGAACCCGCATCGGTTTTTTCCACCAGAATGCGAACAGGGAATTGATCTTTGAGGTCCTCGATATGGGTGATGACCAGGATCAAGGCAAATTCATCCTGAATCATGTGGATGGCTTCCACCAGATTCTCACGTCCTTGTGTGTCCTGAGTGCCAAAGCCCTCGTCGATGAATAGGGTTTGCAGGGCCGCGCCCGCGCGTCGGGCCAGCAAACGACTGAGTGCAATGCGCAGCGCCAGATCCACCCGAAAGGCCTCGCCGCCCGAGTAGAGTTCGTAAGGCCTGGAGCCCAACTCATCGGAAATGATGATGTCCAGAGCCTCTTTGACGCCGCCTGTTTTCTTTTCCCGTTGGGTTTGCAACCGTACATTCATGCGACCATCGCTAAGCCGGGCCAGTAGGCGATTGGCCTCGGTTTCCAGTTCGGGCAGCGCCGCCTCGATGATCATAGCCTGCACGCCATCGCGTCCGAATGCCTGCGCCAGCGTGAGATAGCGGCGTTGTTGGATTTTGACCCGGGTCAACTCTTCTTTTAGTTGATTTTGCTGGCTGCGTACGCCTTTCAGCGCATCCAGACGTTGCTCTGCGGCGGTCAGCGCTCCCCGGGCCTGTCCCCACGCCCGGTGCGCCTCTTCGGCGTCTTGCTTGGCTTTTTGCCACGCATCCCGAGCCTGGGGCAGACTCTCCACCGCTACGGCCAGGGTGGCCAGCTCGGCTTCGTCGGCCTGCAACGCTTCGACCTCCTCTTGCCGCCGCGTCTCCAGCCGGGCCACCCGCGCCGCTGTATCAGGATGTCGGGCCCGGGCGTCTTGCACCCGTTGCCATTGGGTTGGAATTGCTTCCAGCGCATTCAAAATCTCTTGCGCCCGCTGATGCGCCGACTCATCGTATGGCAAGGAGACCATCAGCTCGTGAATTTTTTGTAACCGCTGACGGGCTTTGGGGAGCGCGCCAGATTCCAATTGGTTGTTGAGCTGCTTCACCTCATCCTGCAATTTCGCCAATGGCGCAGCAACTTCGATCAATTGCCCCAGTCGACTCTCCAGACGTCCCAACGCCTGACGCTTGCCTGGCAATTCTTGCAACAAAGCGCTGATTTCACTCTGCTGTCGGCTGAGGTTTTCTCGCTCAGCCTCCAGCTGTGCGAGCGTCTCTGTGATGGTTTTTTTCCTGGTTGTGAGCGCGTCAAAGTCGCCATCTTGACCGGATAAAAAGCTCTCCAGCTGGGCCAATTGTCGTCGCAATCCTGGTAGACGTTTCAACTCGAACCCTGCATCTTCGCTTTCGTGCTTCAATCGTCGTCCTTCCGCCACCATCGCCTTTCGATGGACCCGGGCCTTATCGAGTTGTGCTTGCAATGATGCCAGCTCGTCGGCGTACTCCTGCAACACATGCTCTCGGCCATCCTCACCCAGTGGACGATGGCACACCGGACAGGCGTCGGTCTCGCCACTGAGCAACATCTCGCGACGATTTTGTAACGCGGCGATGGCCTCTTGCACAGTCTTCATTTCCTGTTCCGCTTGTTTGACCAGAACTCGCAGCTCAGAAAGTCGTTGTTGCCGGGTTTGCTCCTCAGCTTCCAGCTGCTCCAATGTCGCGATCTTCTGTTTGAGTCGCTCCAGTTCCGCCTGGCGTTTGGGAATAACGGCCAGGTGTTTATCCAGGTCGGTTTGTTCCCGGCGGAGTTGAGCGATTTCCACCTCCAGGACAGCCAGTCGCTCCCGATGCTGCCGGTCCCCCTCCGCCAGCGCCGCCAGGGCGTCCACATCCTTTTGTAATGTGTTCACTTGTTCCGCCAATTCGGGAATGGCGGCGGACGCGGCCTGGGCGTCTTGCAACTGACGTTCTTTCAACGCCAAAGCGGTTTCCAGCTCGGCTTGAGCCTGCTGGATTGCGCTTAACAGCGTGTTCTCCTCCTCTTTCAAAGGATGCAGTTGGGCCAATATCTGATTCCAGCGATTGACCTCCTCTCGGGCCTGCCGCCACGCATCCAGCTGCTGGCGGATTTCTTCCTTGCGGTCCAGCCAGGATTCGATTTCCGCCAGCTCCTGCCTGGCGCGCTGCAAATCTTCCTCGATTTCACGGCGTCGCTGGTGGGCGGAATCGACCCGACGGGCCAATTTCTGACGAGCATCTTCTTTGTTCTCCAGGTCTTTCAAGGTCAGCTGGGCGTCAGAAGCTGCTCGAGCCGTTTGATTCATCAGTAGTCTGGCCTGAGTTTCCGCGGTTTTGGCCCGACGAATCGCCGCCTCGTACTCTGTTTGTCGGTCCAGCTCGGCCTGTAGCCCCTGCAATCTACCCTGTAGCTGATTCATCTCAGCGTCCAGCTCTTTGGCCACTTCCCGGGCTCGGGCGGCATAGCGTTCATATTGCGCCAGATTCAGCACTTTGCCCAACAGCAATTTACGCTCCTTGGGCGAAGCCGTTGTGAACGCATCCGCCTCTCCTTGTTTGAGAAAGGCGGTGTGGACAAATGTGTCGTAATCCATGCGCAAGATGTCTTCGATTTTGCGTTGAGTGCCCCGGGCGTTGCTTTCAGTAAGCGGTTGCCAGCGCGTCACCTCCTCATCCCAGATAAACAAGTCTAACCGCAGTTTGCTGCTCTTGCCCCGACGCTGTCGCTTGCGCTCCACCCGATAGCGTTGTCCATTGAGTATGAATTCGAAATCCACCTGCATTTCATTGCTGCCCAGATGCATTAACGCATCATCCGCAGCTCGCGCCTTACCCCACAGCGCCCAGGTGATGGCGTCTAATAGCGCGGATTTACCATGCCCATTTTGACCAATGAGCACAGCCAGATGTATTTGCGAGAAATCCAAAGGCTCTTGGGGTTCCTTATAGCTCAGGAAGTTTCTAAGAGAGAGTTTGTGCGGTATCATTGAAATGCGTTGGCGTTTGCCGATAGATCGGCGCTATGGAAATAAGAGCATCGAGCGTCGTGATTTCTTCTCTAAGTTACCTGACACAAATTGGCTTTGTTTGCTGTCACTGACCGCATGAATTCGGTTCTGGGGGTTGCTTCCCCTCCATTGCTTCCCTCCCCGCTCCGAGACGGGTGGGGGGAGGAGATGTGGAAAGGATTGGCCTGCGCCGCTCGTCCCCCTTCGGGGAAGCTTTTTCGCCCGATTTGCGTCGCCATCTGGCCTCCAAGACGCTGTCGACGCCGGTCGTCAGGCGGCCGCAGGCCCTCAGTCCTGGTTTCAATCGGCAGGAAGCATGAACATGAAATTTGTGTCGGGTTGCCAGATTTCTCCTCAATTTTACCACATTTGCATCCTTCATGAATATCCGTACCTTTCTCGACTCCGCTCACAAGAAAGGCTGGTTGGTGACAATAGATCGGCCTGTGAATCCTGATCTGGAGCTGGCTGCCGTGGCTGCCGCCTTGGATGGACGCCCCGTGCTGTTCAATCATGTGGTTGGATATCCGGATTGGCGCGTGGTGACAGGCTTGGCGTCAGCCCGACGCCATTTCGCTCTGGGGCTCGGGCGTCAGCAAGATCAAGTGCTTTTTGGTCTGGCCGCGGCTCTGGCCCGCCCTCAGCCTGCGCCGGTGGCGGCGAGCGCCCCCTGTCAGGAGATCGTCCATCGCCCTGGAGATCTCAATCGCCTGCCCATTTTGCGCCATTTGCCCAAGGATCCTGGCCCCTACATCACCGCGGGCGTGCTCATCACGCGGGATTCAGAAACAGGTCTAAACGCGTCGTATCATCGTCTGTTGCAACTGGATGACCGCCATTTTGTCGCTCGGTTGGTGGAGAATCGGGGTGTGCACAGCGCCTGGCAAAAGACTCAGCGCGATCTACCCGTAGCTATTGCTATTGGCCTGCCTTTGCACATCTTGTTGGCAGCCAGCATGTCGCCTGCAGCGGGCGTGTTCGAGATGGATATCGCTCAGGCGCTGGCGCCAACGCCTCTGGTGCGTTGTCTCACCAATGATCTATTCATTCCCGCGGAAGCGGAGCTGGTGCTGGAAGGGCGACTGACCCATCATCTCGCCAATGAAGGACCTTTTGTTGATCTGACCGAGACCAGCGATATGGTGCGTCAGCAGCCCATCATCGAGATCGACGCCATCACCCACCGGCGGCGTCCCATCTACCACGGCCTGCTGCCTGGCCAGTTAGAGCACAAGCTCTTGATGGGCATGCCCAAGGAGCCGAGCATCTATGCGGCTGTGAGCAAGGTCGTGGATGTGCGGAATGTACACATCACCCCGGGCGGCGCATCGTGGCTGCACGCGGTGGTGCAAATCGTCAAACGTCATCCTGATGATGGCCTGGTGGCCGCGAAAGCCGCGTTCAGTGGACATGGCTCTCTGAAGCATGTGGTGGTGGTGGATGAGGATATCGATATTTTCGATCCCCACGACGTGGAATGGGCGATCGCCACTCGCGTGCAGGCGGGAAGGGATGTTCTGGTTTTTCCAGATCAACCCGCCAGCTCTCTGGATCCCTCCGCCCGACACATTCCGGGTCAAAAGTCGCGTAGCGATAAAGCCGGGGTAGACGCTACCATCCCCTGGACCGATGATGGGCTTCCTGAAGTTGCTCATTTCCGTCGGGTTCTCTTTCCTGAAGTCAACTTAGAGGATTATGTGGGCGGGCCGGGGAGGAAACGTCTACAATCGACGGTTCTTGACTGATTTTTCTTTAAATTGAAATTGCTGCATCAGTGGGGGTGTGTTTCAATTTCGGGGCAATTGTTAAAGGATGCACAGGCCAAGTGAACTCGGGTTCTATCGGCGCCGCCCCGGCCCCCCCACCTTAGTTTCCTTCTCCTCTCCGAGACGGGTGGGGGAGGCGTTGTGGAAAGGTGTTCAGATAGCGCCAATGGTCGACCTACGGCGACCTAGATGGCGGAGGTCGTCTACCGGCCGCAGGCCTGAAGCGCCCCGACTGGAGTCGGCCGGGAATCCGAAAGGCGCTCCTATTTTGAAACGCACCCACCGGTCCAGCAATTCCAAATTCCAGTAGATCACGATTGCGAGAGTATGTGTTCAGTCGGATTCGCAATCCGGCGGGTTTGACGCTCGAATCGCCGCCGGATCACGGATCCGGCTCTGTGCATCATGGCAAATCGTGATCTACTGAATTTAGGGAAAACCGGCCAGAAAGCATCTATCTGTGGCTTCCCCGCCTCCTTTTGCCCCCTCCCCGGCTCTCCCCCGATACTCGCAACGCTCGCGTTCGAGGGAGGGAGCCCTTCATCTACAAAGTTTTTTTGCTCTCGCCGGGCTCCTCCTGTGCGACGGCTGTCGTAACGGGGAGAGGCTGGGAGGGGGACTTGGAGCAACGACAAATTTGAAACTGCTGCCACCGGTCGGCGCCGGTTGAGTTTATCGACGAAGTGTGCTATAAAATCTTTGATCTCTTCATCCATATTTCTCGGTGGCGTGATATTCGCCTGTTATGAGGACTGTCATGAGCGTTCAAGAACTTCAGAAAATTAAAGGCATAGGCCCCAAATTTGCTCAGAAACTTGTCGCAGCAGGCATCGACTCCCTGGAGGATTTAGCCAATAGCGACCCTGAGCAATTGGCTGAAATTATCCAGGCCCGAGGCGCTTTAGCCCGGTATGAGGATTGGATTCGACAAGCTCGCGACCTGCTTTCTTCTCCGGCATCGGCCACTACAGAATCTGTGACAGCGTCCGTCCAGGTGCAGGCGGAATTGGATGATCTGGTGCGTGAATTGAATGAGTTAGCAGCCCAACTCAAGCAGATGGAGCCCCACTTCCAGCCGCCTTCTTATTCCCCCAAGCGGATGAAGCGTCTGTTGTTCGAGAATCTGGATCGGTTTACGCCGGAGACGATCAAGGGGTTGCAAGAGAGCCTGGAAGGAACCAGGATTGAGGATTTCAAGGATATCGAAACCTGGAAGGGGGTGTGGTTCACATTGAATTATCTCATCAAACTGGAGGCTTCAGAGCGAGGCCAGGGGGTGGTGCAACGCATCTCCCGATTGCCTGGGGTAAGCACGTTAGCGGATTTAAAGGAAATGTTGCAAGATACGCCCCCCGAGGAGTTTCTGGATCCTGAAACCTGGAAAGGGGTGTGGTTTTTGGTGAACTACGAACTGCGCGAAGTGGCCAGCGGGCTCAAAAAACGAGCGCAGGGAGGGGCGGATGAAGGAGCCGCCTGATGCATCGGCTTTATGATAGATAAGGGCCAACGCGATTGTGTAGTTGCCCGATTTGCTCAATCTCTACGGTGATTTCATCTCCTGGCTGTAGAAAGGTTGGTGGGTCTCGAAATACGCCCACGCCACCGGGCGTGCCTGTGGTGATGATGTCTCCGGGCTCCAGCGTAAACGTCTGAGAACAGAATGCGATGAGTTTGGGAACAGTATGGATGAGCTGATTGGTGTTGCTGTCCTGACGTAATTCGCCATTCACCCAGCATTTGATATCTAGATTATGGGGGTCGGGCAGTTCTTCTGGCGTGACCAATACCGGCCCCATGGGCGCGAATGTGTCTAAACTTTTACCACGCACCCATTGTTTGTCCATCCGTTGTAAGTCGCGAGCTGTAACATCGTTCAGGCAAGTGTAGCCCGCCACATGATCGTAGGCATTTTCCTCAGAGATTCGATACGCTGTTCGGCCAATCACGACAGCCAGCTCCGCTTCGTAATCCACCATTTGCGTCAGATTTGGGTCCCAACGGATTTCTCCGCCAGGGGGGGTGATGGCAGTGGTGAATTTGGTGAACAGTGTAGGGCGCTCAGGGGGTGTTTTTCCTTGCTCCAGACAATGATCCAGATAGTTGAGTCCTACTGCGACGATTTTACCGGGCCTGAGAATTGGAGCAAGGATGGTTACTTGGGCCAGGGGAATGATCTGGGCGGCATCTAATGCACGGCGAACTTCCGCCCAGCCCGCTTTTAGCGCATCGCCTACGTTAGACCAGGGCAACGCCAGCACATGGTCGTCAACTTGTACGCCAGCCAGTGTTTGGTCTCGATAACGAACGGTCATCAAACGCATGAGTTAGACTCCTTATTTGTCTTTGCGAAGCATGTTGATGCTAAATGGTCGTGTTGTCACCGTTGGATTTCATGTGATTTGCACATCTCCTGGAGGGAGCAGCGGTTGCGATTCTCAAAGTTCCGAAAGCGTTATCGTTAGTTGTCTGGCGTGTGGTTTTTCGCTCTCGAAAGTATCTGTTTTTGAATAGACTCAAGGTTATGCTGTCAATTGGTGGGAAGATTGCGGGATTATGCGGGGTGATCTTGCTGGAAAAAGGCGATTATCCTTTCGGGGGTGGGGGAATCGGAAAGGAGAATTGGGTTGTGGTTAGATAGTTGCCAGGCAAAGATCGGGGCGGATGATGAGGTGGGCGCCAGGGGAGTGTCGGGCAGACGAAATGCTCCATGCACCCGGGCCAGGCGTAATGCCATGATGAGTTGATGAGATACCGCATGGACGGGGATCGGGAGCAGCCAGGCCAGTTGTCCCAAATGGTCATTGATGACTCGGCGGTACTGTCGCACTTGATGCCATGGAATCGGATGGGGGGTGAACATGATGAGTAAGGGGGTGGCGTTGGCAATCTGGGCGAACCCATAGTTTGCAATAAGTTCATGCACAGGCAATTGGCCTGGCGCTGACGCTCTGGACAATGAAGCGAAGGTAAGAAATGCATTGCTGAATCGCGGGGCCAATAATCGCGAAGTGACGCCTGCCGCTCCCATGGCAATGGCAATAGCAGGGTGCATGACCTTGGCCAGCCAGGCTAGTGGCAGCAAGACATCCTTTTCTGAGGTTGCCATTCCCACCAGTTTGATGATAGCGGGCCCCAATTTTCGCATCTCCTTCCCCTTCGTTTCCCAATCTTCTGGCATTGTTGTAAATTCGTGCCAGGATATAATGACTCGATCCCATCGTCTGATTGCTGACGTCAGAGATCCCACTGTATCAATCTCGACATCAACCAGATGTTCGGTGTCGAGGGCCCGTAACAAAATCTCCTTTCTCTCTCGCTCGCTTCCCGCAAAACTTCCCCCCTGTGCAATGGGGCGACAGGTGAAGATCGCAGGTAATGGTGTTTGTGCGGCAAGTAGCGCTACATCGGGTACGGTCATCATGTCCAGGCGATATTCCACTAAAGCGACCTGAGGTGGCAAAGAGCGGGCCTTGGCCAGCGCTCGTTGGGGCGTATCGGCGACAATGGCAACAGCAAGATGCGTGGACATGAATCGTTACTCAAATAAAAAAGCCTGCGTTTTCGACAAAGCGCAGGCAGGGAAATGGTGTAGAAAGGCAATCCTGCCAATCAGACGATATCGTGATTATCCAGGGGGTAATGCGTTGTGACGCCTGGTATTGCCGCAGTGATGGTTATTTTGCGGCTTGATTGGCGCCGGGCGTGTCACTGCTCTTTGAATCGTCCTCATCTGGGCTGCTGGCGGCTTCGCGGAATTCGCGAATGCCTTGTCCCAGCGAGCGGAAAACCTCGGGCAATTTTCCGACGCCAAAGATGAGTAAAACGATGACCAGAATGAGACCAAGTTCAAGTGGACCAAGATTCATGAGATTCGCCTCCGGAATCAAAATTATTTGCTGCCATGCTTGAGATGATGAGGAAGCAATGCAGCGTATCTTCGAGCATTATAGCATCTCGGAAGGAAATAGCAAACTGAATTTAGAGATTGGTTCAAAGTTTAAGGTTCAAGGTTCAAGGTTTAAGGTTCAAGGTTTAAGGTTTAAGGTTCAGGGTTCAAGGTTCAGGGTTCAAGGTGTGAGGCTGCGTTTTCCGTTTTTGGCGTCAATGCTGAATTGGTTCGCTTTTTTGTATCGCCTGCGTATTGCCAATGTCCGAAAAATGTGAAGGCTAGCCAACTGGCGCTCGGAGGATTTCCATGCCCTCAAGAGGCGGATGTCCTGATCTTGACGGCCCGGCAGGTTTCGTCCGCCCGAGATTGCACTTCTGGATTGTTTTCTGAACGTGTGAGGATGGAATGTGGTGACGTTACTGAAACAAAAAACTAGATAGCCCAATGGCGATGTTATAGGTGGCGTGAACTAAAATGGAGGTCGTTGTGTTATAATGCTTTCTGCTCCATCCCAGCAAAAGTCCTAAAAAGAAGACTGTCAATGTCGCTATACTGACGCCATATTGGTTGTGTGTGAGCGAAAAGAGTAGTGCGGTGGCGAAGATGCCGAATCGGGGTTGTAATGCGCCGCGATAGACCAGTTCTTCACCCAAGGCGGCTGCCAATCCCAACGAGATAATGCCCGGTATTGAAGTTGTCAATGGTCCAAGTAACTGCTCGCTGATTTTTTCGATGTTTGGGTTCAAACCAACCCCTGTTTTGTCTAAAATCCAGGTCCATGGGAGGAGCAGTAGAAAGGATGCCAAGCCCAGGCCAATTCCTATACCTGCTTGCTTGCGGGAGGGCCACAATAGTCCTAATCGGTGAAAGGTGCGATGAAGGTCGCGTCGAGATGGCCATCCTACGCCAATCAGTGCCATCAGCGTCAATAAGCCATTTTGTAACCATAACATTGCAATGAGCTCTGCCGTTGGAACTTCAGGCGCCTGTTGCAATGATCCCGCCACGACCTCTAATCCCACGCCTGTGACCACCCACAGATTGAGCAAAATGAGTATGCCGTACGCCAGAGCGACGGCGTGCGTGACGCTGTGGGGGTGGATGGGGATGAAGCGGGCGATGCGTTTGCGTGGCGCCGGGAACAGTAACGACAGACCAGCCAACGCCAGCACCGTTGTTCCTGCGCCCAGGCGAGGCAACGATTGCATCAACTTCACCACCATGATTGGGTCCAATCCCTGTGCGCGATATCGGGCGGTCATTACATCAATATCGGCATAGTGGTGGTAAGCTATCCCCATGAAAAACACAAAAATCGCAATGCCCAACACCGAAAGCCAAAAACCCGCCAATAATACGTAGACGATGATCGTCATCCCGTGCTTGTCGGGATGGGGCTGTCGGCGTTTGTCAGCAATGTTGGCAAGCCACAACAGGAGAATTAGCGGTAGAAAGGTGAGTGTGAGCGCAAAGTAACCCATAATGCGTAAGTATAACCGTGTTAGGGGTTGCGAACAACTCCATCCCTGTCATGGTCTCCTTTGCTGCAGGGGATAGAATATAAGTATAATCAAACTATCTTTATCTTGGAGATGCTCATGCAACGTAAGCATTCATCGGTTCTTCCCATCATCGGTATTCCTGTTGGCCAGGGAGCCAATCCTCGCGGCGCCAAGCTCTATACGGTGCATCAGCTGTACCTCAATGCGGTTTATCGGTCGGGGGGCATTCCTTGCCCTATCCCTCTGCATCTTGATGAAACGCTTTATCGCGAGATTTTTCAACGGTTGAATGGATTGTTATTGGCGGGAGGAGAGGATATCGATCCTCATTTTTATGACGATGAGCCCAAGTCATCGATTGAAAAAACCGATCCTGATCGGGACCGGGTAGAGTTGCTGTTGGCGCAATGGGCCGTAGATGAACAAATGCCCATTCTTGGTATCTGTCGTGGTCATCAATTGTTGAACGTGGCGCTGGGAGGGTCTTTGTATCAGGATATTTATGTTGAGTTAGGGGTGGATGAGGTGCATGATATGCGTGGCAAAGGGGAAGGGTTCAGGCAGAGGCGACCGCATCAGGTGCTCCTTGATCCCGAGAGTAAGATTGCCCAGGAGTTGGGCGCTGTGTTATGGGTCAATTCATTGCATCATCAGGCAGTGGCCCGCCCCGGAAAAGGATTGAGAGTGGTGGGCGCTTCGCCCGAGGGCGTGATTGAAGCCATGGAGCTTGAGGATCATCCCTTTGCGGTAACCGTACAATGGCATCCTGAAATGTTGATGGATGATGAGTTGATGTTGCGGGTGTTTGCTCTGTTCATCGAGGAAGCCGCCCGTTATCATACAAAAAAGCATAAGCCCACATGAGTGACATGGCTCCTATCGGCGTTTTCGATTCGGGCGTCGGCGGTTTGTCTGTCTGGCGAGAAATTGTGCGCCTTCTGCCCCAGGAGTCGATACTTTATCTAGCTGATCAGGCGCATGTTCCCTATGGCGCTCGTAAGACGACCGAAGTGGCCTGTCTGACGCATGTGGCGGTCTCCTGGTTGCTGGAACAAGGAGCCAAGCTCATTGTGATTGCCTGCAACACCGCCTCGGCTGCAGCACTGACCAGCTTGCGTTACCATTGGCCCAATGTGCCCATTGTGGGGATGGAGCCAGCAGTCAAACCGGCCAGCCAGGCAACGCGAACGGGGCATGTGGGCGTATTGGCCACCCCTGGAACGTTGCGGGCCTCACGTTTTTCGCATCTGGTGGAGCGTTTTGCCAATGGCGTACATGTACATACGTTGATGGGATCAGGGTTGGTGGAGATGGTGGAGCGGAATGAGCTTTCTGGTCCTCGTGTGAAAGAGCGCATTCGCAGAATTTTGGCGCCAATCCAAGATGCGCCTATCGATCATTTGGTTTTGGGGTGCACTCACTTTCCATTTCTCGCAGACACACTGCAACAAGTGTTGGGAGATGGAGTCTCTTTGGTGGACCCCGCGCCGGCGGTGGCCCGGCAGACGCAACGCATGTTGTCTCAGTATGGTTTACAAACAACAGCGGAGGAAGTACGCGTCTCGTGGCGATTCGTAACCACTGGATATTTAGACCGTTACTATGAGCTGACCAATGCTCTCATCGGTTCTTATCTCGATACGCCGTATCGGTCGATTTCTTTTCAGCATATTGTTTTGGATGGATGGAAGGTTGATGTCTGCTGAATTTTCCTCTACGTTTGACGCCTCTCAATACCGAGACGAAGCACATTGTGCACAACTGGAGAAAGAGTTGGCTTTGCTCCGCAAGCAATTGAAACGTCTTGAACAAGTCGAGCAAGAACATCTCTGGCAGACAGCCTTTCTGCAGCAGTTCATTGACATGATTCCTATGGGCATTGCCGTGCATACCAATGGCGTGACGACCTACATCAATTCGGCAGGTTTGGCCATCATGAGGGCAAAAAACGCCGCCGACATTTTGGGCAAGCCCGCCATCGAATTTGTTCATCCTGATTTCCGCCAAAAAGCCATTGACCGCATCCTGGCCCTGCAACATGCCGAAGAAAAACACTCCTTCCCCTTCGCTCCTTATGTCGAAGAAAAGTTTTTGTGTTTGGATGGAGAGGTGATTGACGTCGAAGTGGCGGCAATCCCGTTGCAAAGTATGGCTGCTGAGTCATCCTTATTGGTCATGTTCAGAGATGTTACAGAACGAAAGCGACAGCAGCGATTGTTGGAAGAGCGCGAAGCGCGCTTCAGACAGCTGGTCAGTCTACTTCCCGTTGCCACCATAATCCACAAGAATGGCAAAGTTTTCTTTGCAAATCAAACCGCCCTGGATCTCTTGCGCGTCAATTCGGAAGATGCGGTGAGTGGGCGCTCGGTGTTTGAATTTCTTCATCCCGATGAACATGAACGCGTCCGAAAACGGATGAAGCATATGATGCACGCTCGGGAGCCTCTTCCCGTGATCAATGAGAAAATTATGCGGGCCGATGGCGACATCTTTCTGGCGGAAACAACCGTTTTTCCGTTTATTGAGGATGGAGAACTGGCGGTGCTTGTGGTCATGCGCGATGTAACCGAAGAAGAGCGAATGTTGAAAGCATTGGCGAAAAGCGAAGCCCAGTTCCGCATGCTCGCAGAATTACTGCCAGCATCTGTTTTTGTAGTGAATAAAGACGGAGAACTGCTCTATGTCAACATGGCCACGCAGTCTACTTTGGACTTCTCAACCGAAGAAGCATCTTCGAGCGATGTTCTGAATTTGCTCGATGTCGAATCGTTGAGTGCTAGCAAACGACTGATTGAGAATATGTCCATTGGAGAAAGCACCTATTATGAGTTAAAAATCAAGGATAAAGATGGGAAATGGCAATGGCTGGACGTTTATCTGACCAAAGCATTGATTGATGATGAAGTGGTGGGGTTGGGGGTGGCCACCAATGCCACATGGCGAAAGGAAACCGAGCGCCTTCTCAGGCAACAGGCGCAAAAGTTGGTCAGAGCTTACGAAGATGAGCGCGCTCGAATCGCCCGAGAGCTCCATGATGAGATCGGCCAACAGCTTATTGGTATGAAATTTGTACTCGAGCGGGCGCAGCATTTCACCTCATCGCAAGATGGAAAGGCAGCACTTTCCAAGGCCAGTCACATGTTAGCAAATCTCACTGAAACAGTGCGGGAGCTTTCGCTGACGTTCCGTCCTTCACAACTCGATGATCTTGGTTTGTTGCCCACACTGCTCTGGCATTTCGAACGATATACCGATCGCACAGGCATTCGGGTTAATTTCAACCACACCGGTCTTGATACGCTACAACTCTCTCAAACAGTCGAAATCACCGTTTATCGCGTGATTCAAGAGTCATTGACTAATGTGGCCCGACACGCCCGCACAGATACTGTGACCGTATCAATTCATATAAATGATGATCGTATCTACCTCACCGTCGCTGATGCTGGCATCGGCTTCGAACCTGATGATGTAATGACCACATACGTTTCGAGTGGACTCTCAGGAATGCAAGAACGTGTGCATTTATTGGGTGGGAAATTGACCGTTGAGAGCGCTCCCGATCGTGGCACGACGATTCGCGCCATTCTTCCGGTATGTGAAAATCCGATTGAAAGCTCTGGACCCGACTCCTGAAAACAAGCCTTGAGGAATAGCCATGCCCAACCCTATCACCGTTTTTCTGGCTGACGATCATCAGATTGTTCTGACCGGCATCGCCAGCATCATTGATCTTGATCCTGAGCTGAAACTGGTCGGCAGTACAACCGACAGCACAAAGATCGTTCAAGAAGTGACGCAGACCAAACCAAAGGTGTTGGTATTGGATTTGGTGATGCCCGATATACCAGGCATCGAAATTGTTCGCACCATTCATAAGATGCGCTCATTGCAGACAAAAATCGTTGTTTTTTCCATGCACAAAGATATCGGCTATGTCGTTCGGGCTTTGCAAGAAGGCGCTCATGGTTATGTGGTCAAAGGAGCAGATACAATCTATCTGATTTCAGCGATCAAAGCTGTGGCGCGAGGCGAACAATTTCTTAGTCCTCCCTTCACCCGCAAAAAGATCCAGGAATATCTGGATCAGTTATGTAGCGGAAAGGATGATGGCCGCATCATGGATCGATTGACCAGACGGGAGCGGGAGGTGCTGATTCTGGTTGCTCGGGGAGACACCAATAACGAAATAGCATATAAGTTGAATATTTCTGTGCGTACCGTTGAGCGCCACCGCTTTAACATGATGCGAAAAGCGGGATTTAGAAACGAAGCGGATGTCGTTCAATACGCGATGCGGCAAGGGCTTATTACATGATTTCAATATTCAAGAAGCTTTACTCCAATCGGAGAACAGCATGATTCACATCATCTACACCGGCGGCACCATCGGGATGGTGCGTCGCAGCGATGGCGCATTGGAACCTGCCAGCATCGAAGATTTGTTGAAATATGCTCCAGAGCTCGATTTATTAGGAGCATGGGACTACGCAACGCTTGATCCGCCTCGCGATTCGGTGGATCTGGGCCCGGAAGATTGGATTGCACTGGCCCGCCACATCGGCCAGCGCTACAAGGATTATGATGGGTTTGTCATTCTGCATGGCACCGACACCATGGTTTACACCGCCTCAGCCTTATCCTTCTTGCTCGAAGGCTTACGCAAACCTGTCATCCTTACCGGCGCACAACTGCCCATCGGCGCGGTCCGTAACGACGCTCGCAGCAATCTGATCACAGCTGTTGAGTTGGCTTCCAGCGGTCACGATCAGATCAAAGATGTTGGGATATACTTCGACGGTCTATTGTTACGCGGTAACCGGGCCATCAAAACATCGATCTTCGCCTTCAACGCCTTTTCGTCGCCCAACTTCCCCCCATTGGCGCGAATTGGTGTCTACATCGATTACCCAATCATCCCCTCACGCCCCGCTGTGCCCAAGACGCTGAACGTGTATGAAAAACTTGCCTCAGATGTGGCGCTGATCAAACTGTTTCCTGGGCTTACTCCGAGTTTATTGAACGCTCTCATCGACGCGCCCATTCGTGGGCTGGTGCTGGAAACCTTCGGCAGCGGCAATATCCCGAATACGCCTGGCCTGACCGAGGTCATTGCACAGGCGATCCGTGAGCGCGATCTACTCATCGTGGCGATTACTCAGCAACAGCAAGGCGTCGTACAGTTGCACGCCTACGCTGCCGGACGGCGCTTGCTCGATGCGGGTGTCGTCTCTGGCCATGATATGACGCCCAACACTGCATTGGTCAAGCTCATGTTTTTACTGGCCCAGGAGCGCCTCACCCCCAATGAACGACGCCAACAATTGGCCCTCAATTTACGTGGAGAACTCAGCCCATCGGGCGATATCAATCCCTGACGATACCCGCCATATTTTCCAGCGCAGATTGGTTCAAGATGGTGATACGCCGATAACCCAGCTTTACCCAACCCGCTTCGCGGAAATCGCGCAAAATCGCACTGATAGTTTCACGATAAGTGCCCAAGATATCAGCCAGAGTTTGATGGCTTAAACGAATCTGATTGCTTTCGGCGTAGCGGCTTTGGCGAATGATTTCTGCCGCCAGACGTTCAGGGAGCCAACGATAGGCAACTTCTTCCAAGCGATTTTCCACTTGCAGCAATCGCACCCCAAAAGTGCGAAGCAATGCCAGGCGTAGCTCTGAGTGCTTGATTAAAAAGTCGTCCGCCTGTTTCGCCGGAATCTTCCACAAAACGCTGGGCTTGAGCGCTTGGGCGCAATAATTGGGTCCCCGATTACTAAAATTGAACACACTTTCCTCACCAAACACCGCCCCCGGCCTCAGCACCGATGTTACCAAACGTCTGCCCTCCTTACTCGTGATCAAAATCTGAACTAAACCATCAACAACAATATAAAGATGATCGGCAATCTCTTCTTTGGGGGCAATGCAATCCCATGGCAAAACGCGTTGCACCGTGATTGCTTGTTTCAACTCCGGATACTTCTCTGGCAATTGCGAAAGCAAGGCCATCAGCGATTCGTCAGAGATATTCATGCCTGGGTCTGACGAGTTGATCGAAGCCGCCATTTGTAACTGACTCCCTGATGAATGGTCGAACTTGATTGCAAGAAGTTAAAGTGTCTGGAGGCAATTGCCGCACAACACCTGCTGGAGAACATGTCCAGCTTGCTAATTTTACAGGAGTGTAAGAGAAATTGCAATTATGTTTGCAACCATAAATTGTGATAGCATAAAAAGCTGAAAGCTATCTTTCCATATCGTTATCAGCATGAGGACATCTAAGATGGCTCGAAACGCAATGTTCGAAGGACTCATTTTTGATGAGCAGCATCGCCCCCTGGAAGTTGGGTGGGTGGGGTCTGACGCCTGTTATCTTTATGACGATGATGGTTTTCTCCGGCATTTGGACGCCGCAGATATCGATCGGCAGGTGTTGCAGTTCTTCAAAAACCAGGTAATGGAAAACAAAGAAGTGGCGATACGTGGAATGTTGGAATTAATAGGCAAAGATGACATCTTTACCAAAACGGCCTTGGAGTACCAGATAACCCACATGGATGAAAATGTGGATCAAATGATACCGCCTCAGGCCCGCAATATGTTGAAGTCGATAGGATTCATGATTATTATCGATGCACAAGGCGCACTGCTTGACATCCACATGCCCGACATGCCCGATATCGATGGATTTCTCGGTACGGGCGATTTTTAGCCCGCCAGAGCGCATTACCAGTAGAAATTGGCGCAAACGCCTGCTTCCAGACGATCATCTCAACCGTCAGCCAACGGAGAAATTCCATGCCTCATCCCTTTCTGAAGCTTCCTTCCTCCATCTACAAACGTCTCTTCTGGTTCTTTCTAGGGATGACCATGTTTGCTACGTGGATTTTACAGCGGATAGATGGCGCATTGCAGACAGCCGCAGCACCGCATGGTATCGTTTCTTATGAACTGGCTGGCAACGCTTCGGTCGCAGGAGCCATCATGGCCAGTTGGAATGCTAATGCCCAGCTCCATGCTGCGTTCAGCCTAGGCTTCGATTATCTCTACATGCTGGCCTATAGCGTCACTTTGGCGTTGACGGCGCTGTGGCTGGCCGATGTGCATACAGGGGCGCTGCGCAAACTGGGCGTGATGCTTGCCTGGGGAATGGGCGCGGCCGGACTTGCAGACGCGTTGGAAAATTATTTCCTGTGGCAGATGTTGGTCAGCGGACCCGCAGAGACCCCGGCGAGGCTCGCACAATGGGCGGCGATGCTGAAGTTTACCCTCATCCTCCTCACTTTTATTTACGTCATCGTGTCCCTGGCGGCTTACCGTTTCGTAAGGAAGCAATCTACATCATCAAGCAAATGACATGTGCGGTGCAGTTTGAGGACGCATCGCATTTTTATCTTCGCAACGTCGCCCGAATGCGGTCGGGGTGTAGCAGCAGATCCAGGGCGTCGAGGATGTTGGGGGCGTAGATGTCTGCAGCCAGGATCGCAGCCGTCGCGGCTCCCTCCCGGCCATTGACAGCGATACCCAGAGCCGCGGCCTTCAGCATGAGCGCATCATTGGCCCCGTTGCCGATGGCAACCACGCTTTCCGGGCCTAACTCTTGCAACAGCGCCAGCTTCTGAGGCCCGCCCGGGCCTGGCTGCATCTTGTGAAACTGTATCCCCAACGTCCGGGCCGCATCCTGCCCCCCGCCGTGGGTGTCTGCAGTGATGAGATGGATCGCTAACAAAGGTTGT
>CAZYSY010000095.1:0-67533 GCA_964650295.1 uncultured Caldilineales bacterium
GTGGCCTTTACCATCGAGTAAACTCGGACTCTCCAGGCGCTTTGCGCCAGCGGTCGACCTCCGTCGACCGTCTCTGGTTGGTGAAGGGACGGCGTAGGCCGTCCGTTGGCCAAGGGCCTATAGAGACCGACTTCAGTCGGCCTGTCGGGCCGGCCGTCGCCTTCTTCCCTCAAAGCAGACTTAACTTAGTACTAGATATTGGCATGAGTCTAAGCGCACTCTCCACAAAGCACTTTTTCCAACTACACATTCTTGTTATTGTATTGATGAGGTCATCTTATGGCAGCACCGCAACCGCACCCCCTTGATCGTTTGGACATTCACAACCTTGTTTCTTTACTCCAATATCGGGCAGAAGAAAATCTGTTTCCACGAGCCTATGTCTTTCTTGAAGATGGTGAGCAAGATGAATCGGTGATGAGCTATGCCGATCTAGACCGTCGAGCCCGGGCCATTGCCGCAGCATTGCAAGAGCGCGGCATCCAGCCGGGTGATCGTGCAGTGTTACTTTATCCGCCAGGTCTGGAATACATTGCCGGTTTTTTCGGATGTATTTACGCAGGCGTCATTGCTGTGCCCGCGTACCCACCTAATCCCATGCGACTCGATCGCACCTTGCCTCGGCTGCAAGCCATTGTGGGGGATGCTGATGCAATAATCGCTCTAACTACCGAGCCCATCCTACAAATGGCCCCCTTCGTCTTTGCTCAGGCGCCAGATCTCGCGGCCATGCAGTGGTTGGCCACCGACACCGTGGAGGATGAACATGCAACAGGGTGGAAGCCGCCCATGATCGGCCCAAATGACTTGGCCTTTTTGCAATACACATCTGGCTCTACCCAGACCCCGCGCGGGGTCATGCTCAGCCACGCCAACCTGCTCTACAACCTCGAACTCATCCGCCAGGCATTCGAGTTGGTCACCGCCGAAGATATTGGCGTTATCTGGCTGCCGCCTTATCACGACATGGGGCTGATTGGCGGCTTGCTCGAACCCATTTACAACTTGATGCGCGTGGTGCTCATGTCGCCTATTCATTTTCTGCAACGTCCGGTGCGTTGGGTGCAGGCCATCTCCAAATATCAGGCCACCGTCAGCGGTGGGCCAAACTTCGCATATGATCTTGTAGCCCGCAAAATTACGCCCGAGCAGTTGCAGCAGCTGAATTTACGACGCTGGACCATGGCCTTCAATGGGGCTGAGCCGGTGCGTCCCGCCACACTGGATCGCTTCACCCAGGTCTTCGGTCCCGTCGGATTCAAACGCGAAGCATTCTATCCCACCTATGGCCTGGCCGAAGGCACGCTCATCGTCACGGGCGGACGCCGGGCGGAACCGCCTGTGCTGCGGGAATTTGCCGCCGAGATTCTTTCGGGTCTCCCCGATGATGCTCACCATGAGGTGTCATTGGTGGGGTGCGGCGTCGCCTTGGGGGAACAAAAGACCATTATTGTGGACGCCGACGCGGCCATCGAGTTGCCAGATGGACAGGTGGGAGAGCTCTGGCTGCAGGGCGATAGCGTTGCCCAGGGCTATTGGCGCAATCCCACGGCCACCGAGAACACCTTCCACGCCTACCTGGCCGATGGCTCCGGCCCCTTTCTGCGCACAGGCGATTTAGCACTACGAGATGTCGATGGTCAATTCTTCATCGCCGGACGCATCAAAGACCTGATCATCATCGACGGACGCAATCATTATCCGCAAGACATCGAGTTCACTGTGGAACGTGTGCATTCCGCCATCCGCCCCGGCTGCATCGCCGCCTTTGCAGTAGATGGCGACGAAGGCGAACGGTTGGTCATCGTTGCCGAGATTCGCAAGCAATACAAACCTGGCCCCGAGGGGGATGAGCCCCGGAATATCGATCCCGCCGCCCTGCGCCAACGAATTCGGCAGGCCATCAGCGAAAACCATGAATTGCGTGTATACGACATCTTCTTCCTACCCGCAGGCGAGATCCCCAAGACCTCCAGCGGCAAAATTCAGCGTTACGCCGCGCGTCAGGGTTATCTGGCGGGCTCTTTACCCCGATGGGATGGGACAGGAACATAGATCGAAAAACCTGGCTGCATCCTTTGCGGGCCGCCGTTCTTCGATTCATCCATAGTCGCTCTCTCAACTTAGGCAATATCCATGATTACACCCTCATCCATCGATTCCATCCGCGATTGGCTCATCCAACAAGTAGCCGATCTGTTGGGCGTTCCTTCATCTGAAATCGATCCAGCAAAATCGCTGGAGCAATTTGGCATTGCCTCACGCGACGCCATCACCCTGGTGGGAGATCTAGAAACCTGGACAGGGTTGAACCTTTCCCCCACCTTGGTTTATGAATATCCCACCATCAACGCTATCGCCCACTATATTGCCTCACAATTGCATCTTGTTGACGATGCTAAAATAACAAACAAGCCTGTCGTCCCCTTGCCTCGCTTTCGCTCCGCCGCGGATGATGCGCCCATTGCCATTGTTGGCATGGGGTGCCGTTTCCCCGGAGCCAACGATCCAGAGGCGTTTTGGGAGCTGCTTCGCAATGGCATCGACGCGATAACTGAAGTTCCTCCAGATCGCTGGGATGTGAATGCGGTGTATGATCCTGAGGGAGGGCCCGGGAAGATCGTTACCCGCTGGGGCGGATTCCTGGCCAACATCGCCGATTTCGATCCTGTGTTCTTCGGCATCTCTGCCCGCGAGGCCGAACACATGGATCCTCAGCAACGTCTGTTGTTGGAAGTCAGCTGGGAGGCGATGGAACATGCGGGCATTCCCCCGGAAAAATTGAAGGGAACCAATACAGGGGTTTTTGTGGGCGTCTCCAATCATGATTATTTACTTTTGCATCGGGGAGATCTCAAGGAGCTGAGCCCATACAGTGGCGTGGGAAACGCCTTCAGTGTGGTGGCCAACCGCATTTCCTTCATCTACGATTTTCATGGCCCCAGTGTAGCGGTGGACACCGCTTGCTCTTCCAGTCTTGTGGCGTTGCATATGGCTTGCCAGGCGTTGCGCAGCGGCGAAGCGGACGCCGCCCTGGCCGGAGGCGTCAACGCAATCCTCACCCCCGAAACCACTACCACCTTCTCGCAGGCGGGGATGATGTCTCCTACGGGGCGTTGCCGCACTTTCGACGCTGCCGCAGATGGTTATGTGCGTAGCGAAGGAGCAGGCATGGTGTTGCTCAAGCGCCTCTCCGACGCCTTACAAGATGGCGATCGCATTCTAGCGGTCATCCGGGCAACCGCAACCAATCAAGATGGACACAGCAATGGCATCTCTGCCCCCAACGCGGCGGCTCAAACCGCCGTTATTCGCACTGCCCTGGCCCGAGCCGGTCTGAGCCCCACCGATCTGGATTACATCGAGGCGCACGGCACAGGCACCCGCCTGGGCGATCCCATCGAGATGGAGGGATTGGCCGCCGCATTGGCTGATCGCCCTATAGAAGACCCTTGCTTTGTGGGCTCTGTCAAAACCAATGTTGGGCACATGGAATCAGCCGCGGGCATGGCAGGACTCATCAAAACCGTGTTAGCGCTGCAACATGAGACTATTCCCCCCCATATTCACTTTCGCCGCATCAACCCCCTTATTCCAATCGACGACCTGCCCGTCGAAATCCCCACCATGTCCATTCCCTGGCCTCGCGAGGCGGACCGCACCCGCTACGCAGGAGTCAGTTCTTTTGGCTTTGGCGGGGCCAATGCCTTCGTGGTGTTGCAAGAAGCACCCTTACCATCTTCGCCTGAAAATCCGATGGAGCGTCCCACCCATCTTCTCACCCTTTCTGCACAAACGCCTGCAGGGTTGGATGAGTTGATTGAACACTATCGCCAATGGCTGGAGACGCATCCGCAGGCCATGTTGGCCGATGTGGCCTTTACCGCCAACGCAGGACGCCAACATTTTAGCCAGCGGTTGGCTCTTGTGGCAGATCATCGAGAAGAGATGCTCGTCAGATTGCGGCAGGCCGCCACAGGGGAAACCGGACATGGCCTGCGTCGCGGTCAGGTCCGAGGCGGACAGCGCCGCCCCGTCGCCTGGCTTTTCACCGGACAGGGCGCTCAGTATGCGGGCATGGGCCGCCAGCTTTACGATACCCAGCCCACCTTCCGCGACGCATTGGAACGCTGCGCTCATATCCTGGATGATATTTTTGAGAAACCCTTACTCTCGATCATCTTTCCAGAAGATACTGAAGACGAAACCATTCATGACACCACCTACACCCAACCTGCACTCTTTGCCATCGAATACGCATTGGCTCGATTGTGGCAGAGTTGGGGCTTGCAGCCCGATTTCGTCATCGGACACAGCGTTGGCGAATATACCGCCGCTGTCATTGCCGGCGTGATGAGCCTGGAAGATGGGCTCAAACTCATCGCTGCTCGCGGACGTCTGATGGGCGCGCTGCCGCGAGATGGCAGCATGGCCGCAGTGTTCAGCGATATCCGCACCGTGGCTGCGGCCATTGCGACTCACATGCAAGAAGTTTCCATCGCCGGAGTCAATGGGCCGAACCTGGTGGTCATTTCGGGCAAGCAATCCCGGGTGGACGCCATCTCCGCCAGCCTAAAGGCGCAGGGCGTGCGGGTCAGCCCGCTGACCGTCTCTCACGCCTTCCATTCACCGCTAATGGATCCCATTCTCGATGCATTCGAGCAGGTGGCCAGCGAAATCGAGTTTCGCACTCCGGCCATCCCCCTGATCTCCAATGTCACAGGCATGGCGATCATGCCTGGCGAATCCATCGACGCCAGCTACTGGCGCCGCCACATCCGCATGGCGGTGCAATTCATGGCAGGTATGCAGACACTGGACCGCCTGGGAGCTGAAGTCTTCTTGGAGATCGGCCCGCATCCCACGCTCCTGGGCATGGCCCGTCGCATTCTCGACGACAAACAGCGAATTTGGGCCGCGTCGCTTCATCGCAAGCAGCCAGCGTGGTCTACCATTCTCGATGCGTTGGCGCAACTTTATGTGGCCGGACAGACCGTGGATTGGGCGGGATTCGACGCCGATTATCAACGCCAGCGTTGTGCTCTTCCCACCTATCCCTTCCAGCGCCAGCGTTATTGGCACGCCATTTCGCTAGAGCACACCACCCCGCGAGAGCTGGATCATGCCATCCTGGCGCGACGCGTGCGTTCGCCACTACTCAAGGATATTGTCTTCGAAGCCCATCTTAGTCTGAGAGCTTATCCCTGGTTGGCAGATCACCGCATCGGCGACGCCGCGCTCTTTCCCGCGGCAGGTTTTCTGGAAATGCTCTCCGCCGCACAACGCATCGCGTTCGGCGACTCCGCTTCTGTGCTGCAAAATGTGAGTTTTTTGGATATGCTTCCTATGCCCGAGGAGGAGACTCGTACAGTGCAGGTGACTCTTTCGCCGCTGGAGGATGGCGAATCACTGATCCAGGTTTTCATGCTCGATGATGAAGCGCAGGACGTATGGCAGCTCAAAGCCAAGGCATCGGGGAAAGTTGTTGCGCAGCAAAACATTACGGTCGATTTACAGCAGTTGCAAGCGTCGTGCGTCACACCTGTGAACATGGAATCTTTCTACGAGGATTTGGCGCAACATGGTTTGCGTTATGGCCCGGCCTTCCGAGGCGTGCAACAAGCCTGGGCAGGCGAGGCGCAGGCTCTGGGGCGTTTGATATTGCCCGAGGCTGCCGGAGACCTGTACGATTATTTCATCCACCCCGCATTGCTGGATGCAGCTTTTCATCTGGTGGCCGCTACGCTGGAACAGAAGGCGAACGCAGAAGACCGCATCTTCTTGCCCGTAGGTGTGGAGCGTTATCGGCTGTTGGCAAAGCCAACGGGACGTTTTTTTTGGAGCCATGTGCATTTGCTATCTACGGCGCAAGGCGATTGGATCCAGGCCGATGTGCAGGTGCTGAATGATGCGGGCGCAGTGCTGGTCGATGTCCAGGGGTTGCAACTCAAGCCTGTTTCTGCAGATGCGCTCTTGCGTGAATTGGGCCGACAACGGATCCAAGATTGGTTTTATCATCTCGAGTGGCGTCTACAAGCCCTGGACGGAGTGACGCATTTGGCCTCAGAATCGGGCTGGTGGTTGGTCTTTGCCGATTTTGCAGACGTGGCGCAGGCTTTGGCTCAGGGCTTGCAGGCCGGAGGAGATGAAGTTGTTTTGGTGGAGCGCGACCATGAATTCGGCTCTACGCCGCGGGCCTGGAAAGTCAATCCCTTCCACCCTCATGATTTCGAGCGGTTGTTGTCTGTTTTGCAGCCGCAACATCCGCTGCCCCCACGCGGAGTCATCTTTGCCTGGGGGCTGGATGCACAAGAGGAGGGTGAATCTGCATTGGCGGGCGCGTTGCATCTCACCCAAGCGTTGCTGCTGACGCGTTGGCAAGAAAAGCCTCGGCTATGGCTCCTGACCGCCAATGCCCAACCTGTCGGTCAGGTAAGCGTGAACGTGGCGCCATCGCTACTGTGGGGGTTTGGTGCGTCCATTGCTGTCGAGCATCCAGAACTTTCTCCCACGCTGGTGGATCTGCCCGCACAACCCGCGGACATGGTCTCGGCTCTCATTGCCGAATTGTTGGCCTCTAGTGAAGAAAATCGCATTGCGCTGCGTCCGCAGCAGCGGTTTGTGGCCCGGTTGGTACGCGATGCATCCACCCAGGTCGCGTCTGCGACGGAAGATGTGCGACGGTTGGAGATCTCTCAGCGTGGGCAATTGAGTCATCTTACACTGGCTCCCATGCAACGCCTCCGGCCCGGACCAGGTCAGATTGAGATTCAGGTGCGAGCGACCGGGCTGAATTTTCGTGATGTAATGAACGCCATGGGGTTATATCCTGGCGATCCCGGGCCTTTGGGGGGAGAGTGTGCAGGGGTTATCTCTGCGTTAGGGCCAGGGGTAACGCATCTTCAGGTGGGCGATGCGGTTATGGGCATTGTTCCCGCCAGTTTTGCCAGTTATGCCATCACCGACGCTCGGTTGGTGGTGAAACTGCCCGCGAACCTAACTTTTGAGGAAGCGGCCACCATTCCCATCGCCTTTCTCACCGCACATTATGCGCTCAATCGCCTGGGTAAGATGAAGAAGGGAGAGCGAGTGTTCATCCATTCCGCCAGTGGCGGCGTGGGTTTAGCTGCAGTGCAACTGGCGCAGCGGGCGGGAGCAGAGCTCTTCGCCGCGGCGGGGACGGAAGCAAAGCGTGATTTTCTGCGTCGTGCCGGGGTAAAACATCTTTACAATTCTCGTGCGTTGGATTTCGCAACAGAGGTGCTGGATGACAGCAACGGCCAGGGCGTGCATCTGGTGTTGAATTCACTGGCGGGCGATTACATTCCAGCAAATCTCAGCATGTTGGCCGAGCATGGGCGTTTTCTTGAGATTGGCAAGGTGGACATCTGGTCGCCAGCACGGATGGCGGAAGCCCGGCCTGACGTGGTTTATCATATCATTGCGCTGGACGAGCTATCGGCCCAGCGGCCCGAACTCATCCACGAGATGTTGGAAGAGCTGGTTCAGGCGTTTGCTGCAGGCGAGCTCAAACCGCTACACCATAGCGCCTATCCTCTGACAGAAGCTGAGGCGGCATTTCGTTTTATGGCGTTGGCTAAACACATTGGCAAAGTCGTCATCACCCAACCGAAACGAGATATTCGCAGCCTTATGCGCGATCCCATCCTGATTCGCGATGATGGAATCTATCTCATCACTGGCGGGCTGGGCGCGTTGGGGCGTCTGGCGGTCCAATGGCTTGTACAACAGGGTGCTGGTGGCGTGGTTCTACTTTCTCGCCGCTCACCCACAGTTACCGATATCATCTGGATGGATGAACTGAATGCCGCTGGCGCACATGTCGAGCACAGGCAGGCCGATGTGGCAGATTTCGACGCGTTGCAGGAGCTGCTGTTTGAGCTGGAGGACAATCCAGACCTGACGTTGCGCGGGATTATCCACGCTGCGGGCCTGTTGGCGGATGGTGTGCTTGTGCAGCAAGATTGGAAACGCTATGAGCAGGTTTTGCGTCCAAAAGTTGAAGGAGCGGCCAACCTTCACCGCCTCACCTATCATGCCGATCTCGATTTCTTCATCCTCTTCTCTTCCATTGCTTCGCTGCTGGGCTCGCCTGGTCAGAGCAACTATGCCGCGGCCAACGCCTATCTCGATGCGCTGGCACATCAACGGCATGATGAAGGGCTGCCTGGACTCAGCATCAATTGGGGACCCTGGGATGAGGTGGGAATGGCGGTGCGGGATGGGATACAGGCTCGACGTTCGGGCAAAGGGATATGGCCCATCCCCCCAGATTTGGGCCTGCAAGCCCTGGAAACGTTGTTGGCCTCGCCGCGTCCACAGGTGGCGGTGATGTCGGTGCATTGGCCTACATTTCTGCGCCATCTCCCACAAACGCCGCCATTGCTGAGTGATTTTCGCGCCGAGTCAGATCGGGATGAAACGCCTGCCGTCAATAAAAACCTCTCTGAAATTCTGCAGCGATTGCAAGATTCGCCCGCCGATGAGCGCCATGAGATCATGGTTGCATTTTTGCGCGAGCAGGTGCGGCGCATTCTGGGGCTGACTTCCATCGATCTCGTGGATGCGTATACTCCATTGAGCGAGATGGGCATGGATAGCTTGATGGCTGTGGAGTTGAAAAACGCTTTGGATGCTGCTTTGCACAAAAATTTTCCCGCCACCATTGCTTTCGAGTATCCCACAGTTGACGCCATCGCCGATTATCTGGTAAAAGATATAGTACCTGACGTTTTCGACAGGCCTTCAGCTCTTCCGGTGGAAGATGCAGCAATATCATTGGTTGAGGAAGGCGTTGACGTCGATGTATCTGATCTGGATGCGCTCTCTGTCGAAGAGTTGGAAGCATTGTTAATGGAAAAGCTCGATGATCTCGATGATTTGGAGGACGAATAGCCTGTAAAAGATCGAATTGCTACGTTTATTTACATGGTACGCCAAATATGTGGCATTGAACGATCGGGCGACTTTTTTACGTAAGGCGCTTTTGCAGGCGTTCTGAATTATTTTATGGCAGAGAAATCATCCCAAGCGATCCTAATCAAAAAAGCCCTGCTCAAAATCCAGAGGCTAGAAAGAGAACTGGCTGAAGTCCGAAAAGCAAAGGAGCAAGCGACGGGTGAGCCAATTGCCATTATCGGAATGGGGGTGCGTATGCCCGGTATGCAGGGGCGGGGGCCAGATGCGTTCTGGCAGATGCTGCATGAGGGGGTGGATGGCGTTACCGAGCCGCCACCGCAGCGTTGGGATGTCGATATGTTTTATGATCCACAGGGCGGACCTGGCAAAATGATCACCCGGTGGGGGGGCTTCTTGTCAGATGTGGATCAATTCGACGCTGCTTTTTTTGGCATTTCTCCACGCGAGGCTGAGCGCATGGATCCTCAGCAGCGATTGTTGCTGGAAACTGTGTGGGAGGCGCTGGAAGATGCGGGAATATCTGTCGATGCCGTGGCTGGCACCAAAACTGGCGTGTTCGTGGGGGTTTCTAACAATGATTATAGCCGTCTGCAGGCTCGAATGCCAGGCTCCATTCAGCAGATCGATCCTTACACCGGCACAGGTAATGCTTTCAGCATCGTGGCCAATCGGCTATCCTATCTTCTGGATGTGCGCGGTCCTAGCATGGCCATTGATACGGCATGTTCCTCATCGCTGGTGACAGCACATCTGGCCGCGAGCAGCCTGCGCCATAACGAATGCGATCTGGCGCTGGCGGCGGGGGTGAATCTTATCCTTTCACCTGAACTTACCATCACGTTCTCTCAGGCGGGGATGTTATCTCCTGAGGGGCGCTGCAAGACTTTCGATGCCGCAGCCGATGGTTATGTCCGGGGCGAGGGCGTGGGTGTGATTGTTCTTAAACGTCTCTCCGACGCCCTGCGGGATGGCGATCATATCTGGGCATTGATTCATGGCTCCGCCATCAACCAGGATGGTCACAGTAATGGTTTGACCGCACCCAATGGGCTCTCGCAGCAGGCTGTTATTCGGGCGGCCTGGGCTGAGGCCAAACTCAGACCTGAGCAAGCAGGATATATCGAGGCTCATGGCACTGGTACACATTTGGGCGATCCCATCGAGATGGAGGCCCTGGCAGCGGTGATGGCCCGCCGCAATATCGAGCAGCCTGTGTGGGTGGGGTCAGTCAAGACGAATATCGGGCATCTGGAATCTGCCGCGGGGGTGGCAGGGCTGATCAAAGCGGCCCTTTCGCTGTATCACCAGGAGATACCGCCGCATTTGCATTTCCGACGTATCAATCCCCACATTCCCATCGAGCGTATGCCGTTGGCCATCCCCACTTCGCCTGTGCCCTGGCCTCGGGGGGAGCATCCCCGCTACGCGGGCGTGAGCTCTTTTGGTTTTGGCGGAACTAACGCCCACATCGTTTTGGGTGAGGCGCCCGTGACACAACCGGTACAACCACAGGATCGTACAGGTTATGTGCTGGCGTTGTCGGCCCAAGATGAAGGCGCGCTCAACGAGCTGGCCTCCTCTTACGCCCTTTTTTTGGATGATAATCCCGATCTTCCTTTGGTGGATGTATGCTACAATGCTGCGACCACGCGTACGCATTTCGATGTGCGCCTGGCTGTTGTCGCTGAAGATCGAGCTGAATTGCGAGCCAGATTGCAAGAAGTCGCCCAGAGACGGATGGGACTGGGCGTGCGTCGAGGACGCGTGCGCCGGGGAAAACGCCGCAAATTGGTTTGGCTTTTTACCGGACAAGGGGCGCAATACGCCAATATGGGCCGCGAGCTTTATGCCACTGAACCTGCGTTCCGAGCAGCGCTGGATGAGGTCGCGACAGCCTTGGACGCACATCTTTCTACTCCCCTTTTCAACATCCTTTTCCCGGCCGCAGCCGATGATCCCCGCATCCATGAGACCGAATTCACCCAACCAGCACTGTTCGCCATCGAGTATGCGTTGGCGCAGTTGTGGCGAAGCTGGGGGTTAACGCCCGACTTCGTGCTGGGACATAGCGTGGGCGAGTACGTGGCGGCAGTGATCGCTGGGGTCATGAGCCTAGCCGATGGCGCAACGCTGATCGCCGCTCGTGGACGGTTGATGCAGACTTTACCGCGTGAGGGCTCCATGGCTGTGCTGTTTGCATCAGTCGCTGATGTGGCTCCAGTTGTGGCTCTTTTTGCTGACGATCTCGCTATTGCTGGTGTCAATGGGCCCAAAAATACGGTCATCTCAGGCCGCACCAAAGCTGTCGAGGCGGCAGTGACCCAATTCGAGGCTCAGGGTATCACGGCGCGCCGACTCAGAGTCTCACATGCATTTCATTCACCTTTGATGGAGCCGATGCTCGATGAATTCGAGGCCATCGCTCGCACTATTTCCTTCAAAGCGCCCGACATCCGCATGGTCTCAAATGTCACGGGAAGAATATTCGCTGAAAACGAGATTCCCGACGCCGAATATTGGCGGCGACACATCATGGCTGCTGTGCAGTTCGAGGCGAGCATGCATGCGGTGAATGCTCGTGGCGCCCAGGTTTATCTCGAGGTGGGGCCACATCCTGCGCTCATTGGCATGGGCCGTCGTCTTCTCGACGATTCCAGTTTGACCTGGGTGGGTTCATTGCATCGTGAAGAGAAAGATCGAGTTGCAATTCTGGAGGCTGTGGCGGGATTGTATGCTGGCGGTGTGCAGGTGGATTGGCGTGCATTTTATCCAGGGAAGCATCAACGCGTGCGACTTCCACTCTATCCCTTCCAGCAAAAGCGTTATTGGTTCGCCGCCACGCCCACTTGGGACGATGGGCTGAAGCTCGAATTGGAGCAGGTTTTGCCCACTGCCAGGGTGCAAGTAGTGGACGAAGCGGGCAATATCCTGCTCGAAAGTGAGCAACTTCATATGGCCAGGTTGCCAGATGGGCGGCGGGCGCTAGTGTTGGATGAGAAAGTGAGCGCGTCTGATATCGTGGTTGCTACAACCGAGACGCATGACGAACGCATCACGCCTGAGCAGTTGCGCACGATTGAGGCTGAGCAGAGGGAGATAGCGTTATCGCTGTATCTACGCCAAAAATTGGGCGATGTGTTACGGATGGCGCCCGATGAGATTCCTGCCGATCAGCCCCTCATCTACCTGGGGATGGATTCGATTATGGCGGTGGAGCTGAAACATACAGTGGAGCAAGAGTTGAGTGTGGAGATTCCCATCGCCGAGTTGGTGCGGGGGCCCAGCGTCGAGGAATTAGTAACGCTGATTTCATCACAACTTTTGCACACAGAGGCTCGTGCTGATTCATTGGTTGTCTCGACTGAAGCGCAGAGAGATCATCCCTTGTCGCATGGGCAACGGGCCATGTGGTTTCAGCATCAAGTGTCACCCGATAGCATCTTCAACCCCACCTATGCCGCGCGCGTCAGAGCTCCACTGGATGTCGAGCGTCTACAAGCACGTTTCGATCTACTCTTCCGACGGCATCCTTCTTTACGCACCACCTTTTTTGCTGTGGGCGGCGAGCCGCGTCAACGTACCCATGAGGAAATTCCTCCATATTTCTTTGTAGTTGATGCTCGGGGTTGGGATGATGGGCGATTACAACAGGAGCTGGATCGTCTCGCCAACCAACCATTCAACTTGCAAACCGGTCCATTGTTGCGACTTTACGTGTTCGAGTTGGCTGAGGATGACCACGCACTTTTGCTTCACGCCCATCACATTGTCGTAGATTTGTGGTCACTGGCGATATTGCTGGGCGAACTGGCATCCATTTGGCCTGCCGCGGATCCTGAACACATATTGGCGCCGGCAACCATCCGCTACACCGATTTCGTGCAATGGCAGTTGCAGATGTTGGCGGGCGTTCGGGGTGAAAAACTGTGGGCCTATTGGCGCGATCGTCTGGCTGGCGATTTGCCCCTGCTCAATCTCCCCACCGATCATCCTCGCCCGCCCGTGCAAACGTTTCATGGGGCCACGAAGACCCTCAAACTAGGACGCACCCTCAGCCATGCGCTCAAGTCGTTATCGGAAAAAAATAGCGTTACCACATTCATGACGTTGCTGGCTGCATTCAATGTGTTGTTGCGACGCTATACTGGCCAAGATGACATCATCGTGGGCACGCCAACGGCTGGTCGCACCCAGCCCGGCCTGGATAATGTTGTGGGTTATTTTGTCAACCCGGTGCCGCTGCGCTCCGACTTATCAGGCAATCCGAAATTTGTGGATTTTCTGGCGCAGATCCAACAGACCGTACTCGATGCACTGACCCATCAAGATTATCCCTTCAATTTGATGGTTGAAAAACTGGCTCCTGAGCGTAGCGCTGCTTATACGCCGATTTTTCAGGTCATGTTCGTGTTGCAGCGGGCGCATCGTTTGCATGAGGAGGGGCTTTCGCAATTTGCCCTGGATACGGAAGGATTGAGGATGGATTTGGCGGGCCTGCCGCTGAGCTCGCTTCACATCCAGGAGCAGAAGACGCCCATGGATTTGACCATGCTCATGGCCGAAGCTGGCAATGAACTGGCGGCATCCATCACCTACAATACCGATCTGTTCGAAGATCGCACCATCACCCGTATGTTGCGTCATTTTCAAATGCTGTTACAGCGAATTGTAGATGATCCCGCCACGCCCATCGGCAATTTGCGCATGCTGACCGACACTGAACAGCGCACCCTGGTCGTGGACTGGAACTACACTCAGGCCCCTGTGCCCCAACGCTATTTCCATCAATTGGTGGAATCGCATGCCGCCAGGCGGCCTCGCGCCATTGCCCTGACCGATGAGACCCAGGTATTGAGTTATGGCGAATTGAATCGGCGCGCCAATCAACTCGCTCATTATTTGCAGGCCAAGGGCGTTGGCCTGGATATGCCAGTGGGCATTATGCTGCCTCGTTCCCCGCAGATGATCGTGGCGTTGCTGGCAGTATTGAAGGCTGGCGGCGCTTACCTCCCCATCGATTCAACGTATCCGCCCGAACGCATTCGCTACATGATCGAAGACAGCGGCATTCAGTTTTTGCTGACAACAACAGAGATGATCTCCCAGTGGGGAGAAGAACGCACCAGCACCCCTTTGGCCTCGGTGCAAAATTTGATTTTATTGGATGCCAACGCCGCCGAGATTGAGCTCCACCCAATCATCAATCCCGATGTTGACATCACTCCCGACCACCTGGCCTACATCATCTACACCTCTGGTTCGACGGGCAGGCCCAAGGGGGTAATGCTTCATCACCGCGGCTTGATGAATTTCATTGCCGGGCAGCGAAAAGCTTATGGGGGCGACATTCGCATCAAGGTATTGCAATTCGCCTCCTTCAGTTTCGACGCTGCCACCAGCGAGATTGTGTGGGCATTGGCCAATGGCGGTTCGCTGCATCTGGCCGATCGTGCCACGTTGCTTTCGGAAAAAAAATTGGCGCAGCTGATGCGATTGCGTCAGATCAACGCAGCCATTCTGCCGCCCACCATCCTCAAAGATTATGACGCCTCCCGGTTCCCTATGCTGCGGACGGTGGTTTCGGCTGGCGAAGCCTGTACCTGGGATATCGTCGAAAAATGGTTGCCTGGGCGCACCTTCATCAACGGCTATGGCCCTACCGAGGCCACCATTGGCCCCACCAGCTACCGGGTGCGCCGCATCCTCAGCACCTCAACAGTGCCTGTTGGACGCCCGTTGGACAATGTGCGCGTGTATTTGCTGGATGAATTCTTGCAACCTGTGCCAGTGGGCGTGCCGGGTGAAATTTACATCGGCGGGCCCGGCGTAGCCCGGGGCTATCTTAATCGTCCAGAAATTACAGCTGAGCGGTTTATTCCAGATTCGTTTGCGTTGAAGGCTGGCGCGCGTATGTATCGCACCGGAGATCTGGCCCGCTGGCTGCCTGATGGCAACATCGAATACCTTGGTCGCGTTGATTTTCAAGTCAAAATTCGCGGCTTTCGGGTAGAGCTGGGTGAGATCGACAACCTGCTCCTGCGTCATCCCTCCGTTGAAAACGCCGTCACTTTGGCTTTGACTGATTCACCAGGCGGTCCGCGTTTGGTCTCCTATGTGCTGCCGCGACCAGAGCAAAATTTGACGTCGGGCGAGCTACGGGCATTTGTTGAAAAGGATCTGCCCGATTATATGGTTCCATCCTTCTTTGTGATCATGGACGCATTCCCCCTTTCGCCCAACGGTAAAGTGGATCGCAAGCGTCTGCCCATCCCTTCGGCCAATCGACCTGAGCTGGCCACCGATTATGTCCCCCCCCGCAATGAGGTGGAGCGCAAAATCGCGGCCATCTGGCAAGAAGTGTTGGGCATTGACAACGTTGGCGTGCATGATAACTTCTTCGAGCTCGGCGGACACTCGCTCCTGCTCGCCAAAGTCAATGATCAGTTGGAGAGCACATTCGAACAGTCCTTCAATATGGTGGATATGTTCCGATACCCCACCATTGCCGATCTCGCCCAACATCTTTCACACGAAATTCAGCAAACTTCTCTCACCGACGAAGCCAGACGTCGTGCAGAGAAACAGCGCAAGCAGCGCCGCCGTCGCCAACGCCCCTCGGCGCGAGGCGGAAAGGCAAATACATAAAAAAACGGCTGGGTGAAGTCGCCCAGGAAGCGTTTCAAAATAAGAGCGCTTTTCGCGTTCCTGGCCGACTCAAGTCGGGCGCTTCAGGCCTGCGGCCCGGGGACTGCCTCCGCCGTTCAGGTCGCCGCAGGGCAACCATGGGCGCTATCTGAACACCTTTCCATAACTCCTTCCCCGCCCATCTCGGAGCGGGGGAGGAAACTAAGGTGGAGCGGCGTTTGCAGAGCCCGAGTTCACTCGGTCTTGTGCATCATTCGACAACTTGCCCCAAAATTGAAACGCACCCAGTCGCCCAATTGTATTGGCTTTTTCCTTTTAAATCCAGTATAATATGCTCTAATCTTGATGAGATTCACATCCCGTTTGTTTGGTTCATTATCAAAGCTATTTACAGCGATAAAGGTCATTGTTACTCCATCCATTTTCTCATAACGGCTCTCGATTTTTCGGGATGCCATGTTGTCGGGGCTGTGAGTTGAGGAATTTATCACATGTCGAGCATCAATAGTCATCGGATGTTGTATATTTTGGCTTGACTTGATGATGAAGCTTACGTTGTTGTTTTAGGAGACTCTTATGAATGACTCGGGCTTCTCCGAGAGCCATGATTATAACGATCAAGAAATCGACCACGGTTATGATATCGCAGTGATTGGATTGGCTGGCCGTTTCCCTGGCGCCGAAACAATTGAGGAATTTTGGCAAAATCTCATCCAGGGAGCCGAGTCGATCCAATTCTTTACGCGGGAGGAAATGGAGGCTGCCGGGGTGGACTCCAAACTGCTGGAACATCCACAGTATGTCAACGCGGGGGGACATCTGGATGGCGCCGATCGCTTCGATTCCAGTTTTTTTGGGTTTTATCCACGCGAAGCCGATATTCTTGATCCACAACATCGTATCTTTTTGGAGGTCGCCTGGGAAGCCATCGAGCGGGCGGGCTATAATCCTGATATTTACAAAGAGCCCATTGGGGTGTTCGCGGGCATGAGCATGGGCTCATATCTCTATTTCAACTTGATGCACAACCGCCTCATCCGTAAGACCGTGCAGCCTTATCAGCTTCCCATGAGTAGCGATAAGGATTTCCTTACGACGCGAGTCTCTTACAAGCTCAATCTCAAAGGTCCGAGCGTGGATGTACAAACCGCCTGCTCTACTTCGTTGGTGGCGGTGCATTTGGCTTGTCAGTCATTATTGAATTACGAGTGTGATATGGCGCTGGCTGGCGGCGTTTCGATTCGGATTCCGCAAAAATCAGGCTATCTTTATCAGGAAGGAGGCATACTCTCGCCTGATGGCCATTGTCGCCCATTTTCGGCTGACGCCAGGGGCACGGTGAGCGGCGAGGGTGCGGGCGTGGTGGTGCTAAAACGTCTGGAGGATGCTCTGCGTGATGGCGATACGATTTACGCCGTCATCAAAGGCACGGCTATCAATAATGATGGTGCGGGCAAGGTGGGCTATACGGCTCCAAGCGTGGATGGTCAGGCCAAAGTCATTGCCAGCGCCCAGGTGCTGGCGGGCGTGGCTCCCTTCGAGATTAGCTATATCGAGGCCCACGGCACCGGCACGATGCTGGGGGATCCCATCGAAATCGAGGCGCTTTCGCAGGTTTTTCGCGAGCACACCGACGAAAAACAGTTTTGCGCCATTGGTTCGGTCAAGGCCAATATCGGGCATCTGGACGCAGCTGCGGGCGTGGCTGGCTTGATAAAAACAGTATTGGCCTTACAACATCGCCAGCTGCCTCCCTCCATCAACTTTACCGCGCCCAACCCGCAGATCGATTTTGCCGGTAGTCCCTTTTATGTGCAAGAGAAATTGACCGATTGGACCACGGATCGGTTGCCGAGGCGGGCAGGCGTAAGCTCTTTTGGCATGGGAGGAACCAATGCCCACGCCATCCTGGAAGAAGCGCCCCAGCGACCGGCTTCGGGGCCTTCTCGGGCCTGGCAGCTCATCACCCTTTCGGCCCGCACGCCCGCAGCCCTGGAGCAAATTACCGATAACTTCGCGATTTATCTACAACAGCATCCTCAGGTGAATCTGGCTGATGCGGCTTACACCCTGAAACTTGGGCGCAAGACGTTCAAATATCGCCGCATGTTGGTGGCCCAAACGAGCGCTGAGGTCATCGCTGCAATTGAAAATCGGGACGGCGAGAGGATTTCTGACGCTGTGGAGGAATTCGAGGGACGGCCTGTGGCCTTCATGTTCAGCGGCCAGGGCGCACAATATGTGAACATGGCTCGCGATCTCTACCAGACTGAGCCAATCTTTGCCGAGCAGGTGGATCGCTGCGCCCACTTATTGCTCCCACACCTCCAGCTCGATATCCGCAGCCTTATCTTCCCCCCAGCAGAAAAAGAAGATGAGGCATCTGAAAAACTGCGTCAAACTCAATACACCCAACCCGCCCTCTTCATCATCGAATATGGTCTGGCCCAATTGTGGATGCATTGGGGGGTGCAACCCGCCGCCATGATTGGCCATAGCATCGGCGAATATGTGGCCGCCACCCTGGCAGGCGTGTTTTCGTTGGAAGATGCTTTGGCTTTGGTCTCGGCCCGAGGAAAGCTGATGCAAGCCCTGCCGGGCGGAGCCATGCTCAGCGTGCAGTTGTCCGAAGCTGAGATTCGCCCCTGGTTGGAGACCGACTCCCGTCTCGCTCTGGCGGCCATCAACACCCCTGGCCTGGTGGCAGTTTCGGGGCCGTTCGACGCCATCGACACCTTGGAACAGGCTTTGGAGCAGGCCGGACACGGCGTGCGGAGGCTCCACACCTCCCATGCGTTCCACTCCGCCATGATGCAACCGATCTTGGAGCCATTCGCCCAACTGGTGGCCCAGGCCGCTCCCAAACCACCCACAACTCGTTTCATCTCCAATGTCACCGGAGATTGGATCACCGCAGAACAGGCCACTGATCCCACCTATTGGGCGCGGCATTTGCGCCAAACGGTGCGCTTTGCCGATGGCGTGGGGCAGCTGTTGGCCGATTCGGTCATGGCATTGCTCGAAATTGGACCTGGAAACACCCTGACTCGTCTTGCTGGTTGGCATCCCGCGGCAGGAAAAACGCGCATCATTCTCGCTTCCCTGCGCCATCCTCGCACCCAACAACAGGATCAGGCCTTTTTGCTCAGAACATTGGGGCAGATGTGGCTGGCTGGAATTTCGTTGGACTGGCAAGCTTTTTACGAAAACGAACGCCGTTATCGCATCCCTCTGCCCACCTACCCCTTCCAACGTCAGCGGCATTGGATTAAGCCTGATATGCGGGAGCTGGAAAACGTCGGAGGTGAGATGGAATTGATGCTGAGCAAGCGTCAACCGCCTGAAACATGGCTTTATGCACCTTCATGGCGGCGCGCGCCGTTGCCGGGAAACCTGCCACGGGGCGATCACATCAGCGCCCCCTGGCTCATCTTCCGCGACGAACTCGGCGATCCCATGTTGATGACCTTGTTGCAGGCAGGCTATCCGGTATTGCAAGTCATGCCCGGCTCTGAGTTTGCCATTTTTGATGAAAGCCGTTTCACCATACGCCCGGGCGTACAGGCAGATATTGACGCTCTGATTCGACATCTGGATGAGCGCAACCAGCTTCCCAAAACCATCGTCATTGCCTGGAATCGAGCCGACGCCGATTTCAACGAAGCCCGTCAGCGTGGCGTCACCACCCTTACCTCTCTGGCACGCGCCCTATATCAGCGCGGCATTACCCAACAACTACAGCTGGTTTTCATTGGCCATCACGCGCTCGACTTCTCCAGCCTTTCCCAAATCCATCCTTTTCAGGCCATGGCTCTGGGACCATGTAGGGTGGTCGCCGAGGAGTTCTCCAACATCCGGTGTCGTTTTCTCGATGTGACCATTCCTGACGGCTCAGAAGCACGATTAAAATTGGCACGAAAAATCGCACTCGACATCCTCAACTCGCACGATCCTGTGGTGGTCTATCGAGGGGGGCGGCGCTGGGTGCAGACCTTCGAACCTTTGTCACCTCAGGAAAGCGCCGAGGCGCGTTTGCGTTCACGCGGCGTCTACCTCATCACCGGCGGTCTGGGCAACATGGGCTTGCTGTTTGCCCGCTATCTGGCCCAAAAGGTGCAGGCTCGACTGATTTTGGTGGGCCGGACGCCACTGCCCCCGCGGCAAGATTGGGAATCCTGGTTGGATCGCTCCCAACCTGACGATGTTCTCGCTCAACGCATTCGTACTGTGCGCGAGTTAGAAAGTCTGGGCGCGGAAGTGTTGACTTTTGCCGCCGACGTGGCGGATGAAAGCGCCATGCGTCATGTGCTGGATGCTGCCCTGGCCCACTTTGGCGTTCTGCATGGCGTACTGCACGCTGCTGGCGTGGTGGGCCTGGACGCGTTGACGCCATTAGCCGAGACCGCCGAAGAAGTGTGCGCGCGGCATATCCGGGCCAAGGTGTTGGGCAGTCTCAATCTGGCGCATCTGCTGGAAGACCAGCATCTCGACTTCGTCTTGCTTCAATCCTCCCTTTCCACGGTGCTGGGTGGATACGGCATGACCGCTTATGCCGCGACCAACGCCTTCATGGATTCTCTGGCCGCGCGTGAATTTTACCGCACCGGCACCCCCTGGATGAGCATCGACTGGGATGGGTGGGCCTTTGATGACGGCGGCATGAACAATGTCTCTCTGGGCGCTTCTGAACTGGCCATCTTACCTGATGAAGGGCTGGAAGTGCTGGAGCATCTTCTGGCGTATGACGATTTGCCTCAAGTGGTGGTCTCTACTGCCGACTTGCAGGCCCGGCTGCAAAAGCTGGAGTCGATGAAAACCGGGCCGGAAGAAAGTCTGGATGAGGATGAGGATGGGGGAGAGGATTCACCATCAGAGATGCATCCTCGCCCAGACCTCGACACGCCTTTTGTCGAACCCACCACTAAACTCGAAAAAGAAATCGCCAGTTTGTGGGAGCAAACCCTGGGCATTGCTCCGGTAGGGTTGCACGATGATTTTTTCGCTCTGGGAGGACATTCGCTACTGGCCACCCAGATCGTCTCCCGTTTGAGGGACGCCTATAAGGTTAATCTGCCTTTGCGACGTTTGTTCGAAGCGCCCACCATCGCTGGGTTGGCCCGCCTGATCCAGGCCGAAAGTGAACAGGTCGAGGGGAAGCCAGCGTTTTCCTCGACCATCCAGCCCGTACCCAGGCAGAAATACATGCCCCTCTCGCCAGGACAGCAGCGCCTGTGGTTCCTGGATCGACTGGACCCAGGCGCGCCGCTCTATAACAACTTTTCCGCCATCAAACTGCAGGGTGAGATTTCAACTCCCTTGCTGGAGCAAAGCCTTAATCTCATTGTGCAGCGACACGAGATTTTGCGCACCACCTTTCACGAAGTCGGCGGCAAGCCGGTGCAACACATCCATGATGAGATGCCCATCCACCTGCCCATGCGCGATCTCAGCGAAATGTCGTCCGCGACTCGCGAAGAATGGATTCTGCAGTTGGCCGCGAATCACGCCCGTCAGCCCTTCGATCTCAGCCAGGGGCCCTTGCTGCGGGCTGAGGCGTTGCGCCTGGCTGCGGATGAACACATCATCTTTTTTACCATGCATCATATCGTCTCCGATGGTTGGTCGGTGGCAGTGATGCTGGAAGAGCTGACCGCCATCTATCGGGCGTTGGCCGCAGGCGTTGATCCCGATCTGCCTCCTTTGCCCATCCAGTATGTCGATTTCGCCGCCTGGCAATTGACACGAGTGCGTTCCGACTTTATCGCCGAACAAATCGCATGGTGGCAGGAGCAATTGGCCCATCTCGAGCCGCTGGAACTTCCTACCGATCGCCCCCGTCCACCTGTTCAAACCTCCCATGGAGCGGTGGAATGGTTCCAACTCCCCGATGAAACCTATCGGCAACTGTCGCACCTGGCACAGCAGCAAGGCGTGACCACGTTTATGATATTGTCCGCGGGATTGGCCGCGCTTTTACATCGCTACACCATGCAAGATGACATCACATTGGGCACGCCCATTGCCAATCGCACCCGGGTCGAAACCGAGGGACTTATCGGTTTTCTGCTCAACACCCTGGTGCTAAGGACCGATTTGGCGGGGGATCCCAGTTTTGGCGAATTGCTGGCGCGGGTGAAGCAAACTACCATAGATGCGTATGAACATCAGGACGTTCCTTTCGAGATGTTGGTGGATGCATTACAACCCGCACGGGACATGAGCCGCACGCCTCTCTTTCAGGTAATGATTGACTTTCAGCAGGCGCAACTTTCCCGTTTCCAATGGCCTGGGCTCACACTCTCGCTACTACGCTACGACGATGCCACAGCCAAATTCGATATGACGTTTTCGTTGGAAGAATCTCCACAGGGCATTGCTGGTTCTCTCAATTATAACACCGATCTGTTCGATAGGAGAACCGCGCGGCAGATGGTGAAACATTACATCCGTCTCCTCAAGACCGTAGTGAATTCGCCCGACCTGCGCATCTCGCAATTGCCTTTGCTGGATGAAGATGAACTGGCTCGTCTGGACGCGTGGGGCGGGCTGGACGCGTCCGCGCATGATGCCGCCGCGCCCGATCTGCTGCAACAATTCGCGGCCCAGGTCGCTGCTCGTCCCCACGCCCAGGCCGTGGTGCAAGAGGATGTGGCGCTAACCTATGCGCAGCTCGAAGCCCGCGCCAACCAGATCGCCCATGCTTTGTTGAGTAGAGGCGTGAAGCCAGAGCAGGTTGTCGGCCTGTTCCTGGAGCGCACGCCCGAGCTCATCGCCGCCATCATGGGCGTCCTCAAAGCTGGCGCCGCCTTTGTCGTTCTCTCAGCCGATTATCCCGCAGAGCGGACGCGCTTCATCCTTCAGGACGCTCAGGTGAAGGTGGCGCTTGGTGAGCAACCAGCTTTCGCCGTGCCGGAACCTCAACCACCGGCCACTTTGCCCCAATACATCACCCCGGATGACACGCTGGACCAGCCATCTACGCCTCCGGCACTCACCCCCTTCCCCAAAAGTGCGGCTTACATCATCTACACCTCGGGCACTACGGGCCAGCCCAAGGGGGTTGTGGTGGAGCGGGATGCGCTCTCCCGGCACATCGCCAGCATTGCCCGAGCGTTTGGCGTCACCTCTGGAGATCGGGTTTTGCAATTTGCGGCGCTCACGTTTGATCAAGGCTTGGAGCAGGTTTTTGTCACGCTCACCACGGGCGCAACCCTGGTGATGCGTGGGGATGAGGTGTGGCCTCCGGAGGATTTTGCCCGGGTGGTGCAGCAAAATCAGCTCTCGGTCATCAATTTGCCTCCAGCCTATCTGAGTCAAGTGATGCGCGTTTGGGGAGAAGAAAATCCTCGTGATTTGGTGGGTGACCTGCACCTCATCATTTCGGGCGGCGATGCTCTGCCTCGGGAGATTGTGAAAATTTGGCGGCGGGTGTTGCCTGAAGTGCGACTCATCAATGCTTATGGCCCCACCGAGGCTGTCATCACCGCCACCACCCACGACATTCCTACGCATGCTGTCGAGGATGAGGCTTTGTTTGGCGCTTTGCCCATCGGACGGCCTGTCTCTCCGCGCACTGCAGTCATTCTCGATGACTATGGCAATCGCACCCCCATTGGTGTGCCCGGCGAATTGTGTTTGGGCGGCGCTGCCCTGGCCCGGGGCTATCTCCACCGCCCCGCCATCACCGCCCAGGCTTTTCAGCCAGATGTTTGGAGCAGCAAGGCGGGAGCGCGGCGCTATCGCACTGGTGATCTGGCTCGCTTCCGTGCGGATGGCGTCATCGAATTTCTGGGACGCATCGATCGTCAGATAAAGATGCGAGGTTTCCGCATCGAGCCCGGAGAGATCGAAGCGGCGTTGCATCAACATCCGGCCATCGATGTGGCTGTGGTGCAGCTGGTCTCGCGGGAGCCTGATGATAAAATTATGGCAGCCTACATCCATCGCGCTTCAGGAGATTTGCCCTCTGTGGCGCAGTTGCACGAATATCTCAAAACGCGTTTGCCCCATTACATGATCCCTGGCGTTTTTGTGCCGCTCACAGAGCTTCCACTGACCCGCAGCGGCAAAATCGACTATCGGGCGTTACCCCCGGTGGATGAAGGACACCGTTTGCACCACGGCCAGGAGTATGTGGCTCCGTCAACGCCTGTGGAAGAGGACTTGGCCCGTATCTGGGCTGAGGTGCTAGGCCTGGAGCAGGTTGGCGTCCACGACAATTTCTTCGAGCTGGGCGGGCATTCATTGCTGGCTACCCAGATCGCCTCTCGCATGCGTGAGCTTTATGATGTGGAAATTCCTTTACGCTCCCTGTTTGCATCGCCCACCATTGCCCAGCTGGCTGCAATCATCACCGAAGCCATGCTGGAGCAAGCGACCGATGAGGATATGGCTGATTTGTGGGAGCAACTGGATGATCTTTCTGAGGAAGAATTGATGCGTCTTTTGCAAGAGGATGATTGAGAGTTGATTCTATGAGCAAGAAGCTGCAAGATTTGTCTCCCGAAAAACGGGCGCTTTTAGAAAAATGGCTGAAGAAGAAAGCCATGGCCCGACGTCAGGCCCAAGCCATCACCCCGCGCCCTGATCCCAATGAATATCCCCTTTCGTTTGGACAGCAGCAGTTGTGGTTTTTCGACCAACTGGAGCCAAACAGCTCCCTCTACAACATTTCGGGGGCAGTGCGATTGCGCGGGACGTTAGATCGCCAGGCCTTGGCCCGTAGTATGAATCAGGTGGTGCAACGGCATGCGGTGCTGCGGGCCCGTTTTATTACAAAAGATGGCGAACCTCGCCAGATCATCGCACCGGAACTTTCACTCCCACTGGCTTATGAGGATTTGCGCCATCTGCCTCCGGCGCAACGCGAAGCCCAGGCGCTGGCGATGGCCACCACCGAGGCTCAACGTCCTTTCGATCTGGCCAATGGCCCTTTGCTGCGGGCCATGCTGTTACAACTGGACGCACAGGAGCACATGGTGGTTGTCTCCATGCACCACATCGTAGCGGATGGCTGGTCGATTGGCATCTTCTTGCGAGAGATGGCTTTGCTCTATGACGCCTATGTGCAGGGACGTAATCCCGACCTGCCCTCTCTGCCCATCCAGTATGCAGATTACGCCCACTGGCAGCGGCAGCAGTTGCAAGGGGCGAAGTTAGATGAGCAGCTACAGTACTGGGAAAAACAACTCTCTGGCATTCCTCCCCTGCTAGAACTACCCACCGATCATCCCCGCTCCGCGATTCTTTCGCATCAGGGCTCGCATTACCAGTTTCGACTTCCATCTCAGCTGACCGCTCAACTCAAGGCGTTGAGTCGCTCCCAGGGGGTCACCTTTTTTTCCACCTTGCTGGCGGCATATAGCGTTCTTCTTCATCGCTACTCCCGTCAGGACGATTTGGTGGTGGGGACGCCCTTTGCCCATCGCGACAAGACCGAGCTGGAAAACCTCATCGGCTATTTCGTCAATATGCTGGCTTTGCGCACCGATCTCGCTGGCAATCCCACCTTCCGCGAATTGTTGGGGCGGGTGCATCAGGTGGTGCAGGAGGCGCAAGAGCATCAGGATTTGCCCTTTGAGATGTTGGTTTCCCACATACAGCCCCGTCGCGATCCTGGTGTTAGCCCCATTTTTCAGGCAGCGCTGGTATTTCAGCAGGCATTGCCCCGGTTGCAGCTGGGAGAATTGGAGATGGAGCTGATTGCTACCGATATTGGCACGGCCAAGGTGGACCTTTCGCTGGTGGTGGAGGAGGATGCCGAGGGGATGCGCTGCGCTTTTCGCTATCGCACGGACCTATTCGCCGCCAGCACCATGGCCCGCATGGCCCGCCATTTTATCCATCTGCTGCAAAGCATTGTCCAAAATCCCGATACGACTGTGGCTCGTCTACCCTTGATGGGGGCCGAGGAGCGGCAATTGTTGTTGGAAAAGTGGCGGGGATTTTCCATAGATTACGGGCCAACGTTAGCCATCCAGCAGCTTTTCGAAGAGCAAGCCGCACTGACGCCAGAGGCTGTCGCTCTGGAATTTGTTCCCCTTTCCCCAACCTGCCCTTATCCTCCGACTTATATGACGTATGCCGAACTCAACCGGCGCGCCAATCAACTCGCTCATTATTTGCGTGATCTGGGGGTAGGGCCCGAGATCCTGGTGGGGCTGCAAATGCAACGCTCACCCGAGATGCTGGTGGGAATGTTGGGCATTCTCAAGGCGGGAGGCGCTTATTTGCCCCTAGACCCTGATTATCCAGCGGAACGCATTCGTTACATGATCGATGATTCGGGCGTGCAGATCGTCGTGACCAACATGGCTGTCACGAGCGAGGATGCTTCTGGCATACACTATGTCCATTGTCATGCTTCTGAGCTGGATAGCCAGCCTGAGACCAATCCTGAGCCACTCACTCGCCCTGAACATCTGGCGTATGTCATCTACACCTCCGGCTCCACTGGTCAGCCTAAGGGTGTGGAGGTGTTGCAGCGGGGGCTCATCAATCATGCTCGCAGTCTGGCGAATATTTATGATTTGGGCGTGGGAGATCGGGTATTACAGTTCATTACCCTGAGTTTCGACGCCGCAGGTGAGGAAATTTATCCCGCGCTCATCTCTGGCGCCACGTTGGTGCTCATCAGCTCCGCGGCTGAGCTGGTAGGCGGGCGCTTGTTGCACTTCTGCGCTGCCCATGACATTCATGTGCTGCATTTGCCAGCGTCTATTTGGCATCAGAGCGTGGATGACATGGCAGGCGCAGCACCGCTGGATTTATCTTTGCGAGTGCTGCTGGTGGGAGGCGAAAGGCCAGATCTAACCCGTCTGCGCACCTGGGCCCGGCTGCACCGTCATCCCGCCCGCTTCATCAACGCCTATGGCCCAACCGAGAGCACCATCACTGCACTCTGGTTCGAGACTGCCAGCACACCTCAGATGGTAGACGCGCTGGAACTGATTCCGGTAGGACGGCCACTGCCTAATGTTCATGTTTATATTTTGGATGAAGCAATGCAGCCTGTACCTATTGGCGTGCCCGGCGAGCTGTATATTGGTGGTGTGGGCGTAGCTCGAGGATATTTGGGCCGACCACAACTCACTTCCGAACGTTTTCTGCCCGATCCTTTTCTCTCATATCCCGGGGCCCGAATTTACAAGACTGGCGATTTGGCCCGCTGGTTGCCCAATGGTTACATCGAATTCATGGGGCGGGTGGATGAACAGGTGAAAATCCGCGGCTTTCGCGTAGAGCTGGGTGAGATCGAAAGCGCTTTGGTCCTTTTATCTGCAGTGAAAGAGGCGGCTGTAACAGCGCGCGTGGACGATGGGCATCAACGTCTGGTGGCGTATGTCGTTCCTGCCCATGATTCGCTCGTCATCGATCAGGTGCGAGAAGCGTTGCGTCAGCGCCTACCCGAATACATGATTCCCGCGGCTTTTGTGCTGTTGGATGAATTGCCGCGGCTGCCCAATGGCAAGATCGACCGCCATTCTCTGCCTGAGCCAGAGGGTGAACGCCAGGTGGGGCAGGATTTCGTCGCGCCGCGCGATGCCTTGGAATTGTATTTGGCAGACATGTGGCGAGCGCTGTTGGGGGTGCGTGAGATTGGCGTAAACGACAATTTCTTCGAGTTGGGCGGCAATTCCATTCTGGGAGCGACATTTGTCAATCGTTTGCAGGATCGGTTGGGCGAATACATCTATCTGGTGGCGTTGTTCGACGCTCCCACCATTGCGCAACTGGCCGCTTATCTACGAGAAAACTATCCTATAGGCGTGGCGCGCATGTTGGGTGAGGATGCTGACGCGGCAGCTCAAACCGTGGCTCGGGCCGCACACGCTCAGGTGGTCACGCCGGCAGACCTGCGCCGGCTACGCGAGCTCATCGTTCCCCTGCCGCCCCGGCCCGCATCACTGGCGGGTGGGCCAAAAAATCCCCGGGCTGTGTTCATCCTTTCCGCACCTCGGTCTGGCTCCACGCTGCTGCGCGTCATCCTGGGAGGCAACCCCCGTCTTTTCGCTCCTCCTGAGTTGCAATTGCTCAATTACAACACCCTGGCCCATCAGCAGGCCGCATTGGGCAATGAGCGGGATGAATTCTGGCTGGATGGCATCTTGCGGGCTATTATGGAGCTGCGTCAGTGTGATGTGGAGGAGGCCCAAGCCATCTTCCGTTCCTATATCGAACAGAATCTGACCATTAAACAATTCTATGGCGTGCTCCAATCCTGGTTGGGCGACCGCATCTTTGTCGATAAAACGCCCAACTATGCTCTGGATGAGCAGGTGCTGCGGCGGGCGGAAGAGGATTTTGCCGATCCTCTTTACATCCACCTCGTCCGTCATCCATATGCAGTAATTCCCTCCTTCGAGAAAGCCAAGCTCCACGTCTTCTATCCTCCCTTTTTCAAAGGAGAACATCCATTTACTCCTGGCCAACTGGCTGAACTCATCTGGCTCGTCAGCCATCAAAACATCCTCAGCTTCTTGCAAGATGTGCCAGAGCAGCGGCAACATCGCGTGTATTACGAAGACTTGGTGCAACATCCTTATGAAACAATCAGCAACCTATGCAGTTTCCTCGGTGTCGATTTTCATCCCGACATGTTGGAGCCGCAAAAGAACCCCAAGCGACGTATGACCGATGGCATCCATCCTCTGGCGCGCATGGTGGGCGATGTGCGTTTCTTTGAGCACAAAGGCATTGATGGCCGTAACGCATATCGCTGGATGGAGAAGCTCGAGGTGGATTATCTCAGCGAGATGACCTGGCAAATGGCCAGCGATTTGGGGTATGAGCGTTTACGAGGTTGGCCCAGGCCCGGCGAAAGCCAGGCGCTGGATGCGATCACGCCGCAGCCGCGGGTGGTGGACCAGGAAACTGGCGTTGTCGAAAATCTGCCACTCTCCTTCGGACAGGAACGCCTCTGGTTTTTGCATCAGCTGGATCGGGAAAGCGCCAGCTATAACATGCCTTTGGCGTTGCGCATGAGGGGAGCGTTGCATGTTGCCGCTCTGGAAGAGAGCCTGAACCGGGTGATCCATCGGCATGAGGTGCTCCATACAAGTTTTCCTGCCATCCAGGGGCGCTCTGCCCTGGCACTGCATCCTGACCTGCATCTGACCTTGGTGGCAGAAGATCTGAACCCGTCGGCAGATGTCATGGCCAGCGCCCAGGAGCTGACTTCCGGTGAGGCGCAACGTCCTTTTGATTTGGAGCATGGGCCTTTGGTGCGGGCGCGACTTTTGCGCCTGGGGCCCGAGGATCATCTTTTGCTTCTCACCATGCATCACATCGTGGCTGATGGCTGGTCCATGGGGGTGTTCGTGCGGGAGGTGGCGGCTTTTTATCGGGCGCTGGTGGCGGGGGAGGCAATAAACCTGCCTGAGCTGCCAGTGCAATACGCAGATTTCGCCTTTTGGCAACGCCAATGGTTGCAACGAGCGGCAGCGCAACGCCAATTGGCTTATTGGAAGCGCCAACTGGCTGGAGCTCCCGCACTGTTGGAACTTCCCACCGATTTTCCTCGCCCCCAGGAGCCTACCGAGCGGGGCACTTTCGAGACATTTGCATTGCCAGCGACTCTGGTGGAGCCATTGCGCGATCTGGCCAATGAGCAGGGAGCTACCCTGTTCATGGCATTGGTCGCCCTTTTCGAAGTCCTCCTTTATCGCTATTCTGGACAAGAGGATTTCAACCTGGGCACGCCTGTGGCCGGGCGCACCCGCGCCGAGTTGGAGCCGCTCATCGGATTTTTCGTCAACACCCTGGTGTTACGGGCTGATCTTTCGGGCCAGCCCGACTTCCGGCAACTATTGGCCCGGGTGCAGGATGTGACCGTGCAGGCTTTCGCCAACCAGGATCTGCCCTTCGAGATGCTGGTGGACGCGTTGCAGCCGCAGCGGGCCCTGGGACATTCCCCTTTGTTTCAAGTTATGTTTGTGTTGCAAGACGCACCTACCGACGCGTTGCAGTTGCCCGAGTTGACCATCTTCCCTCAACCCGTAGACACAGGCGCGGCCAAGTTCGATCTCACCCTCTCCATCACCGACATGGGGGGGGAGCTGCGCGGCCTGTTGGAATACAATACAGACCTTTTTCATCAACAGACCATCCTCCGTATGATTCAGCATCTGCGTCTGCTATTGGAGGGCGTGGTGGCCAACCCGGATCAACCTGTATCCACGTTGCCCATGCTCACTCCAGCCCAGAAACGCATGATTTTGCACGACTGGAATGGCCCCGAGGTTGAATATCTCCATTTGCGCCCCGTTCATGAATTGATCGCTGCTCAGGCCCAACGCACGCCTGAGGCCACTGCGCTCATCTTCGCTGGTCCTGAAAGCGCTCAGACCAAAACCATGAGCTATCGCGAGCTGGATCGCCGCGCCAATCAGCTTGCGCATCATCTGCGCACTTTGGGGGCGGGCCCCGATGTACTGGTGGGTTTGATGATGCCGCGTTCTTTGGAGATGATGGTGGGGTTGTTGGGCATCCTCAAGGCCGGCGCTGCATATGTGCCCATCGATCCTGACTACCCTGGGGAGCGCATACGTTACATGCTGGATGATGCCGGGGTGCAGGTAGTGGTTTCCAACCTTCTTCTCGAGGATGACGCTTCTTCCCGTCTACTGCATGTTGTCGATCCCGCGGATGAGACGCTTTTCTCTTATCCTGAGACGCCTCCCAACATCTCCATCACCCTGGATAATTTGGCTTACGTCATTTATACCTCGGGCTCCACCGGTCAGCCCAAAGGGGTGATGATACCTCACCGCGGGGTGGCGAATCATGCGTTGGCCCTGAAAGAAATATATGACTTAAGGCCCGATGATCGCATGTTGCAGTTCATCACGCTGAGCTTCGATGCTGCTGGCGAGGAGATTTATCCAACACTCATCAGCGGAGCATCTCTGGCGCTCATTCCTTCGGCCACCGATCTCATGGGTGCTGCCCTCTTCCGCTTTTTGCAGGAACACGACATCACCATCGTGCATTTTCCCGCCGCGGCCTGGCATCAGAGCTTGGAGGCGTTTTTGGCTCAGGGCGGTCGCTTCCGCGGTAAATTACGCTTGTTGCTGCTGGGCGGAGAACGGCCAGATTTGCAACGCTTGTGCCAATGGGGGGATGAACTGTCGCAACCTCTGACCTTCATCAATGCTTACGGACCCACCGAAACCACCATCACCGCCACCCTTTACGCCACCGCCTGTCATAGTCACTCTCTGGCGCATCTCGATAACGTGCCCATTGGGCGACCGATTGCTAATGTCCGCGTCTATGTGTTGGATGAGTGGCAGCAACTCGCACCCATCGGCGTGCCCGGAGAATTGTACATTGGCGGTGCGGGGGTGGCCCGGGGCTATCTCCACAGGCCTGATCTCACTCCGGCCAGTTTCCTACCCGATCCTTTTAGTTCCGTGCCGGGGGAGCGCATCTATCGCACCGGCGATCTGGTGCGTTGGTTGCCTGATGGCAATCTGGAATTTTTGGGTCGCGTGGATGATCAGGTCAAGATCCGGGGATTCCGCGTGGAACTGGGCGAGATCGAGATCCATCTCAAGGCTCATCCGCAGGTGGCTGATGTTGTGGTGCAGACTCGCAAGAGCATTTCTGGCCATAATCGTTTGGTGGCTTATGTGGTGACTCGGGATGAGGATGTTTCTGCCGCACACCTGGCCGCACACTTGCGCCAGCGTTTACCCGAATACATGATCCCTTCTGCATTTCTCTTCTTGTCTGCGCTTCCCTTGTTGCCCAATGGCAAGGTGAATCGCCGGGCTTTGCCCGAGCCTGAATTCAATCGTCCCGAGCTTTCTGCCGAGTACGTGGCCCCGACCACGCCTTCGGAGAAGATTCTGGCCAACATCTGGACGGAGTTGCTGGGGTTGGAACAGGTGGGCGTACATGACAATTTTTTCGAGCTTGGTGGTGATTCGATCCTCAGCATTCAGGTTATCGCCCGGGCGCAGCAAGCGGGCCTGCATCTGCAACCCAAACAGATTTTCCAACACCCCACCATCGCTGGCCTGGCCGCGGTGGCCATGCCCATCCAACCCATCCACGCGGAGCAGGGCGTTGTCGTTGGCGATGCGCCTCTGACGCCAATCCAGCATTGGTTCTTCCACCTGGATTTGCCAAATCCTCACCATTGGAACCAGTCCATCCTGCTGGAGGTGGATGAGCCGCTGGCAGAGGAACCCTTGCGGCAGGCTTTGGCTGCCTTGCTGAAACATCATGATGCCCTGCGGTTGCGTTTTCGACGTGAAGAAGATGGCTGGCGACAATGGATCGAGGATATGGAGGACGACATCCCCCTGGAGGTGGTGAACCTGGCGGACGCACCTGACGCGTCTTTGGCCGATCTCATCCAGCAGAGATCAGCCCAGGCCCAGGCCGGACTTCATCTGGAACATGGCCCCATGCTGCAAGTGATATATTTCAATCTCGGGCTGCGACGTGCGCATCGTCTGTTGCTGGTGTTGCATCATCTGGTGGTGGATGGCGTTTCCTGGCGCATCATCACCGAAGACTTACAGAGTGCTTATGCCCAGGCTGTCCAGGGAGATCAGGTTGTTCTTCCTCCCAAAACCACCTCTTTCCGTTATTGGGCTCAGCGGTTGCAAGAGTATGCGGCCAGTGAGGATTTGAAGGCGCAAATGGAGTTCTGGCTCCAGGCAGTTGGCGCAGCGCCCTCTGCTCTGCCTTTGGATTTCCCTGGCGCTGAAAATACCGAGGCTTCGGCGCAATCCTTGAGTCTGGCATTGAGCGCCCAGGAAACCGCAGTTCTCTTGCAGGATATGCCCGCAGTTTATGGCAGCGATGTGAATCAGGCCTTGCTGACAGCGCTGGCCCTGGCTTTGGGGCGAGATGGCGCTGGCTCCGTACTCATCGAGCAGGAGGGACATGGCCGCGAAGACCTGTTCTCTGATGTGAATCTTTCACGAACCGTGGGATGGTTTACCTCCATCTACCCCCTGCATCTCGCTTTGCCCTCAGGCCCTCGCACCTCCGGCCCTCAGCGTCGTGCTGCGGGGTTGGGGCCAGGAGCTGGTTTGGGCGCAGCTGCACAGAAGCGAAGATCTGAGTTTTCGGCAGATGATTTGGTGGATGCGTTGCAGGCGGTGAGCGTCCAGGTTCGGGCCTTGCCTCAACATGGCCTGGGTTACGGACTGTTGCGCTATTTGCATCCCGATCCCCAGGTGCGGGCGCAGCTGGCCGCATTGCCCCAGGCCCAGGTCAGCTTCAACTATTTGGGCCAGTTCGATGCTGGTACGCGACAGGATGACGTTTTTCGTCTGGCCGCGGAAGCGCGTGGACCTGAACGCGACCCTCGCGGGACACGTCAGCATGTGCTGGAAATCAGTGCCAGCATTGTCGCAGGCGAGTTGCTCATCAACTGGCGTTATAGCCGCAATCTGCATCGCCCGGCCACGGTGCAGCGTCTGGCCGATGACTTTTTGCAGCTTTTGCGTCAGCTGATTGTCCGTTGTCGTCAAGATGCAGCCCAGGGCAAAACTGCAGTGGATCTCTCGCAGGCTGATCTTTCTGAGCAAGACTTGGATGCGCTGCTGGATGAATTGGATTTCTAATAATCTCTCCCTATTCCTACACCTCCCGCTATGAGCAAATCTTCTCGCAAGAACATCGAATCTATTTATCCCCTTTCGCCTACACAACAGGGTATGTTGTTTCACAGCCTGTACGATCGCGATTCGGGTGTGTATGTGGAGCAACTGGCCGCCACTCTGGTGGGGCCTCTGGATGTGGACGCGTTTCGTCGGGCCTGGCAGCGAATCATCGACAGACATGAGGTGTTGCGCACCTCTTTTGTCTGGAAGAAACTGGATCGGATGATGCAGGTGGTGCATCGGCGAGTTGAAGCGCCCTTGCTTCTGGAGGATTGGCAGGGATTTTCGGTTGCGGAACAGGAAAAACGTCTGACCGCATTCATGGAAGCGGAGCGGCGGCAGGGATTCGATCTTGGCAGGGCGCCGCTCATGCGCCTGGCCCTGTTGCGCATCGGGCCTGAGCGGCACTTTTTTGTGTGGAGCCATCATCACGCCTTACTAGATGGTTGGTCGCTGGCGCAGGTGCTGCAGGAGGTGTTTGCGCTTTATGAGGGTTTTCGGCAGGGGCGGGATGTGCACCTGGGGGAAGTGCGTCCTTATCGCGATTACATCGAATGGTTGGCGCAACAGGATGAGGAAGAAGCTGCCACTTTTTGGCGTCGCCGGCTGCAGGGGTTTGATGCGCCCACCTCGCTGGTGGTGGATCGGCCCCGCGGGGCCGAGGCGGCAACGACAATGCGGTATGGCAAGGTGGAGGTGAAACTCTCTCGCGCCGAAACATCTCAATTGCAAGAGATGGCCCGTAGCAATCAACTTACTCTGAGCACGGTTTTGCAAGGGGCGTGGGCTTTGCTGCTCAGCCGGTACAATCAAAAGGCGGATGTGTTGTTTGGCGCCACAGTCTCCGGTCGCCCACCCGCATTGCGTGGAGTGGAGCGCATGGTGGGGCTTTTCATCAACACCATTCCCTTGCGAGTGCAAGTGGATGAATCGCAGCCAGTGGCTGCCTGGTTACAGTCGCTGATGCAAGATGTGGGAGAAGCGCTTCTGTTCGATTACGCTCCTTTGACGAAAATTCAACAATGGAGCGATGTTCCGGCGGGAACGCCGCTGTTCGAGAGTATTCTGGTTTTTGAAAATTATCCCAAGCAAGAAGCAGCCCAGGCGCAACATTCCAGCCTGGTTGTGACCGATGTGCATGGGGTTGAGTACAGCAACTATCCCCTGGCTGTGGTCTCGGCTCCCGCTGAGGAATTTACCGTGCGTCTGCGTTATGACCGTGTTCGTTTCGATGACGAGGCCATCGGCCGCATGGCTGGGCACTTGGCTCAGTTATTGCGAGGCTTTGCAAAAGCGCCCGCACGGGCACTGGCCGATATTGCCATGCTGGGGCAGGAGGAGCGCGACAAACTGTTGCAAGGCTGGAATGCCACGATCCGAACTTATCCTGATTCGACGGTGGCGGCGTTGTTCCAGGCTCAGGTTGCGGCCAGCCCGCAGGCTTCAGCATTATCCTTTGGCGATGAACGATGGACATACGCCGAGCTCAATGCCCGGGCTAATCAGCTGGCTCACCACTTGCGAGCTCTGGGGCTGGGAGATAAACCAGTGGGGATCATGCTCAGGCATTCTCCTGAGATGATTCAGGCAGTGTTGGCTGCGCTCAAGGCGGGCGTTCCCTATGTGCCCATCGACCCCGATTATCCGCGGCAGCGAGTGCGGTTCATGGTGGAGGATGCAGGCATATCGGTGGTAATCACTGACGATGAGAGGTTAATGGTGGATGATGATTTTCGTCACATCATTTGGCTGCACCCTGCTCAAGCGGAGGTGGCGTCTCAGCCCGTTTACAATCCCGCAGGAAAAATCAAGCCCGGACAACTGGCCTATATCCTCTACACCTCCGGTTCAACTGGCCTACCCAAGGGCGTGATGATCACCCATGCCAATCTGACCAATTATCTGCACTGGGTGAATGAAACCATTTACAATGAAAAGATGCTCGCGCTGCCTCTGGTCACCAGGCTTTCTTTCGACGCCTCGCTCAAGCAGTTTTTGGCTCCCTTGCTGCGAGGAGGCGAGGTGTGGGGTGTTGTCGCAGAAGTGTTGCAAGACCCCGCGGCTTTGGTGCAGGAGTTGGGAACCAGAGAGCTGGTGGGATTCAATGGCGTGCCCTCTTTGTGGCGGGCCATGCTGGAGGCCATTCGGCGAGAGGGCGTGCCCTCTCCAGGAACGAAGCTGACTCGCCTTTTTCTGGGCGGCGAGTCATTAAGTCCCGACCTGGTGGCCGCAACGCTGGAGCTTTTCCCTCACATCGAAATCTACAACGTGTATGGTCCCACCGAAACCACAGCCAATGCCAGCATGGGCCAGGTTCACGCTCCTGATGATGTCAACATTGGTTATCCTGTGGCTAACACTCGTTTGTATGTGTTGGATGAGCGGAGGCGACTGTTGCCGGTGGGCGTGCCTGGAGAGTTGTACATCGGCGGCGCCGGCGTGGCTCAGGGTTATCTCCACCGACCTGCCCAAACCGCACACTCTTTTCTGCCAGATCCCTTTGCCAAGGAGCCTGGAGCGCGGTTGTATCGCAGTGGCGATGTGGTGCGCCGTCGGAATGATGGCGTATTGAGTTTTGTGGGACGTCATGATCAACAGGTTAAACTCAATGGTTATCGCATCGAATTAGGCGAGATCGAAGTTGTCTTGCAAGAGCATGCGGCGGTAGCGCAGGCCGTAGTGTTGGTGCGCCGCATCCCCGACCAGGCGGAAGACGGAATTGATGCGCAGCATCTGGTGGCCTACATCGCGCCAGAGGCAGGAAAGGAGCCATCGGTGGCTGAATTGCGCAACCATCTTCAGGATCGCCTACCCGCTTACATGATTCCGTCCATCTTCATTACGCTTAGGCAGATGCCGCTGCTACCCAATGGCAAGATCGATCGTCAAGCGCTGCCCGATCCTGTCCAGGCGGATGCTTTGGTGGATGCTCCCTATCGCGCTCCGCGCTCTCCGGTTGAGGAAATGTTGGTGGAGTTGTGGAGTCGGGTGTTGGGCGCGTCCCGGGTGGGCGTGGATGATGATTTCTTCCAACTGGGCGGGCATTCGTTGCTGGCCACCCAGCTGGTCTCTCGGGTGCGAGAAGTCTTTCAGGTGGATTTGCCCTTGCAGCAGGTATTCGAAACTCCCACCATCGCGGGCATGGCTGCTTACATTGAATCCGCTTTGCGGCGAGAAGGTGGCGTGGATACTCCTCCCATCCAGCCTGTGCCCCGAGATGGCCATCTTCCACTTTCTTACGCTCAGCAACGCCTGTGGTTTTTGGATCAGTTACAACCTGAAAGCCCTTTCTACAACGTGCCCATGGTGTTGCGCCTGCGGGGTGAGCTGGATGTGGCCGCATTGGAACAAAGCCTGAATGAGATGGTGAGACGACATGAAACGTTGCGCACCATTTTTGCCAGCCGCAGGGGCGAACCTGTGCAGATCATCGTTCCAGAATTGACCATTCCTTTGGTGGTGGACGATCTCAGCCATTTGGCCGTGGAGACGCGTGAACAAGAAGCTCGCAAACGGGCGATATCTACGGTGAATAAGCCTTTTGATCTCAGCGTCGGGCCATTGTTGCGGGTGCGTTTGTTGCGCCTTTCGTCTCAACATCATCTTGCAGTGGTGGTCATGCACCATATCGTTTCCGACGCCTGGTCGATGCGGGTCTTCTTTCGCGAGATGGCCGTGCTTTATCATAGCTTCAGTCAGGGACGTCCCTCGCCTTTGCCGCCTCTCGCCATTCAGTATGCTGATTTTGCCGCTTGGCAGCGCGACTGGTTGCAGGGGCAGGTCCTTGAGCGACAGTTGGCCTACTGGCGTCAGCAATTACAGGGGGCTCCTGAATTGTTGGCGTTGCCCACCGACCGCCAGCGACCACCGGTGCAAACGGCCAATGGCGCCAATTTTGCCTTTACCGTACCCATGGAGACCGCTGAACAACTGCGAGCCTTTGCTCGTCGCCAAGGCGCGACGTTGTTCATGGTGATGCTGGCTGCGTTCCAGGCGTTGTTGCATCGGTACACCGGTCAGGATGACATCTGCGTGGGCTCGCCCATTGCTAATCGAAATCGGCCTGAGGTGGAAAATCTGATCGGTTTCTTCCTCAACACATTGGTGCTACGCACGGGCTTTACTGGGGAGATGAACTTTCGCGAACTGGTGTCGCTTGTGCGAGAGGTGGTGTTGGGTGCATTCGCCCATCAGGATCTACCTTTCGAGATTCTGGTGGAGGAGCTCCAACCTGAACGGGACCTCAGCCATACCCCTCTCTTTCAGGTGGGCTTCACGCTACAAACCGCGGCTACCGAAAGTATAGATCTGCCCGAACTTGCTTTAGAACCAGTGCCCATCGACAACGGTTCTGCCAAATATGACATTACCCTGCTCATGGCCGAAGGCCCTGATGGGCTGGTGGGTAATTTTGAATACAACACCGACCTCTTCGACGCGACCACCATTCGACGAATGTCTGCGCATTTCCTCACGTTACTGGCTGGCGTCGTGGCCGATCCCGAGTTGCCACTTGCCTATGCACCTCTTCTCACTCCAGCCGAGGAAGAACTTTTGTTGACTGCCTGGAATGATACTGCCATGCCCGCCCCCCTGGATCGTTGCGCTCATGAACTCTTCGAGGCTCAGGCCGCTCAGCATCCGCAGGCCCCTGCTGTCATCTTTGCTGATCAACAGCTGACCTACCAGCAGTTGAATCGTCGCTCTAATCAGTTGGCCCGTCATTTGCGTAAGTTAGGTGTGGGGCCAGAAACGTTGGTGGCCATTGTCACCCACCGTTCGCCAGAGATGATCGTCGCTATTTTGGGGGTGATGAAGGCGGGGGGAGCTTATCTGCCGGTGGATCCCACCTATCCATCTGAGCGCGTGGCCTTCATGTTGAAGGATTCCGCCGCGCCTGTGCTGCTCACCCAGGAGCGTTTACGCGCCCAACTGCCCGCGCATGATGCTCGCGAGGTGCTGTTGGATGCAGATTGGCCCATCATCGCCCAGGAGGATGACGACAATCTCGATTTGACGACTACGCCCGAAAAAATAGCCTATGTCATCTATACCTCTGGCTCCACAGGCAAGCCCAAAGGTGCAGCGCTACGCCATCGGGGGCTGAGCAATCTCACCGAAGTTCAGCGTCGGGCCTTTGGTGTGGGGCCAGGTGTGCGCGTGTTGCAATTCGCGCCCTTCAGCTTTGATGCTTCGGTGTGGGAAACCTTCATGGCTCTGGCCAATGGGGGGACATTGTGTCTGGCCCCACAAGAGCAACTGACCTCGGGGCCAGAGCTGTTGCGCTTGATGCAGAAAATGAACATCAACATCGTCACTCTGCCTCCATCCATGTTAACAGTGCTGACGCCACAAAGCCTGCCAGATTTGAAGGTGGTGGTGGCAGCAGGGGAAAAATGCACGGCTGAGATTGTACAACAATGGGCCCCGGGCCGCGCCTTCTTCAATGCCTATGGTCCCACCGAAACCACTGTGTGTGCGTCCATGTATCGTTGTTCGGATGATGAACAACGCGACCCGCCCATTGGCCGTCCTATTGGCAACTGTCGGCTTTATGTGGTGGATGATCATTTGCAAATCGCGCCTGTGGGCGTGCCTGGCGAGCTGGTCATTGGCGGCGTCAATGTGGGCAAAGGCTATCTCAACCGTCCCGAACTGACCAGACAAAAATTCATTCCCGATCCCTTTGGCGGCCCCAACGATATGCTCTATCGCAGCGGCGACCTGGTGCGTTTTTTGCCCGATGGCAACATCGAATTCCTGGGCCGCATCGATCATCAGGTGAAGGTGCGGGGATTCCGCATCGAACTGGGTGAAATCGAGGCTGTACTGCGCCAGCATCCTGCTGTAAATGATGCAGTGGTTGTTGCCCGAGACCTGGGCGGCGACAAACGCCTGGTGGCTTATCTGCTGACCGCTGAAGAAGAGACGCCTCATGCTGCCAGTCTGCGGGATTTCATTCGGCTCTCCTTGCCCGATTATATGGTTCCCGCCTACTTCGTGGCGTTGGATGAATTCCCACTGACCCCTGCAGGCAAAGTGGATCGGCAGGCGTTACCCGCACCAGATAGCGCCCGCACTGCGGCTGGAGCAGATTATGTCGCTCCGCGCACCGACATCGAAGAAAAATTGGTCGCCATCGCCACTGAACTATTAGCCCTAGAGCAGGTTGGCGTGTATGATAATTTCTTCGAGCTTGGCGGTCATTCGCTTTTGGCCACCCAATTCATCTCCCGGGTGCGGGAGGCTTTCGATGTGGAGCTGGAACTGCGCACCCTGTTCGAGAGTCCCACCGTGGCTCAGATTGCCGAAGTGCTCACCGCCAAGCTTCAGACTCAAATCCAGACCGCGGACACCGTGGCCGATCTTCTTGCCCAGCTGGAAGAAATGTCTGAAGAGGATGTAAAGCGAATGTTGGGTGAGTCTTAGATTGCGCCTCAACACTTCGTTGAAAATTACGCCGTTAGCAATACATTTCTTACCCCAAACTGCGATCTTATTTATTTCGTCCTGGCGTCGTCGTAAAGCAAATTCAGTCGATCGCGATTGCGAGAGTATGTGTCCCGCCGGATTCGCAATCCGGCGGGTTTGACGCTCGAATCACCGCCGGATCACGGATCCGGCTCTGCGCATCATGGAAAATCGTGATCTACTGAAATTGACGAAGGCGCGACAACCTCGCAGAGATGATTTTTCCCACCCATTATTGATTTTTTCTATGCCAAATTATCTTCAGCAACTCGCCAAATTATCGCCCGAAAAGAGAAAGTTGTTTGAGCAGATGTTGCGCGCCCGGGGCATAGATATTCTGGAACTCGGGATTCCGCCCCAGCCGCGTGAGCAAGAGGGATATCCCCTTTCTTTCGCTCAACAGCGTTTGTGGTTCCTGGAACAATTGGAGCCAGGCACCGCCATGTACAACATCCCTCTGGCTGTGCGTTTGCAGGGGCGCGTGGATGTCGCGGTGTTGGAGCGCAGCATCAATGCCATTGTGCAGCGGCATGAGACCCTGCGCACGGTTTTTCGCTCTCATCAGGGTGAGCCTCAGCAGGTGATTTTACCCGAGCTTCATATTCCCATTCCTGTGGACGATCTGCGCGTCCTGCCTCTAGAATCGCAGGAGGCGCAGGCCATGCAGCTGGCCCAGAACGAGGCTCGCCAGCCGTTCGATCTTGAGCGCGGGCCATTGCTGCGAGTGCGCTTGCTGCAATTGGCCGCGGATGATTTCATCGCCCTCCTCACCATGCATCACATCATCTCTGATGGCTGGTCGTTGGGCGTCATGTTGCAGGAACTGGCCACGTTTTACCAGGCCTTTGCCCAAGGAGAATCGCCGAATCTGCCCCAGCTCAGCATTCAGTATGTCGATTTTGCCATTTGGCAGCGGCAATGGTTGGCAGGAGAGCGGCTGGATGTGCAACTGGATTACTGGAAGCAAGAACTGGCGGATATTCCCTCCCTCCTCACATTGCCCGCAGACCATCCCCGACCGCCAGTGCAATCCACCCGTGGCGGGACGCATTCCTTCGAGCTTTCACCCCAGCTCAGTCGCGACCTGCGATCCCTGGCCCGGCGTTATGATGTGACCCCATTCATGCTGCTCATGGCCGCATTTCAGGCGCTGCTGGCGCGCTATTCGGGCCAGGATGATATTTGTGTGGGCACACCAGTGGCCAATCGCCAACGCACCGAGATTGAGCCCCTCATCGGTTTTTTCGCCAACACCCTGGTCATCCGCGGCCAGCTTTATGATGATCCCTCCTTCGCCGACTTTTTGCAGCTGATAAAACAACGGGTGATCGCCGCCCAGGCCCATCAGGATGTGCCTTTCGAGACCCTGGTGGATGAGCTGGAGCCAGAACGGGACATGAGTTACACGCCTCTCTTTCAGGTGATGTTCTCCTTCCAGGCTGCGGCCAATCAGGCTATTCAGTTACCTGGTCTGCGCATGATGCAAATGCCAATGGACAGTGGCGCGATTAAATTTGATCTTAGCCTGGTGATGATTGATCATCCCCAACAGTTGCGGGGACGCATTGCCTACAACCGCGATATTTTCGAGCCGGAAACCGTGGCCCGGATGATGAATCATTTCATCACCCTGCTGCAAGGCGTCGCCCAACACCCAGAGCAATCCATTTCGAGATTGCCTTTGCTGACAAATAAAGAGCGTCTGCATGTGCTGAATGCATTTCCCCATGCCCGGAGTTTTCCTGCATCACGCCCACTCAGCCAGTGGTTCGAAGAGCAAGCTGCGGCCACGCCTGACCGCATCGCCCTCACCTTCGAAGATAAGCACTACACCTATCGCCAACTCAACGCCCGGGCCAACCAGCTGGCCCACTATCTGCGCAGCCAGGGCGTCGGGCCTGAAACCCTGGTAGGATTGCTCTTGGAACGTTCTGAAGCGTTGGTCATTGCCATTCTGGGCATACTCAAGGCTGGAGCTGCCTATGTGCCCATCGATCCCATCTATCCGTCTGAACGCATGGCCTTCATGCTGCAAGACACTGCCGCTCCGGTGCTCATTACCCAGGCATCGCTGAAGGATCGGGCAGCAGGGATGCCACTGGAGCTGGTAATTTTGGATGAAATGTCATCGGTATTGGATGTCCAGTCCCAACAAAACCCCACGTCCCTGGCCACGCCTCAAAACTTGGCTTACGTCATTTACACCTCTGGCTCCACGGGCCAGCCCAAGGGCGTGCTCATCACCCACGCCAACGTGGCGCGTTTGATGACCGCAACCGAACCCTGGTATCACTTCAATGAGGAAGATGTATGGACGCTGTTCCATTCCTACGCATTCGATTTTTCGGTGTGGGAGCTATGGGGGCCTTTGCTCTATGGCGGACGTTTGGTGGTGGTTCCCTACATGGCCAGCCGTTCGCCCGAAGCCTTTTACGAGTTGCTGTTGCGGGAACGCATTACCGTTCTCAACCAGACCCCCTCTGCCTTTCGCCAGCTGATTCGTGTGGCCGAGGCCCGGGAAAAACCCGCGGAAATGCCTCTGCGTCTGATCATCTTTGGTGGCGAAGCCCTGGAATTGCAAAGCCTGCGACCATGGTTCCATCTGTTTGGCGATGAGAAACCACAGCTGGTTAACATGTATGGAATCACCGAAACCACGGTGCACGTCACATATCGCCCCATCCGCATGGTAGATTTGGATAACGCTCCGGGAAGCGTTATTGGTGGTCCTATTCCCGATCTAGAACTTTATGTGTTAGACCCCCATGGCCAGCTTCAGCCCTTCGGCGTACCCGGAGAGCTGTATGTGGGGGGCGCTGGCGTGGCCCGGGGCTATCTCAACCGTCCCGGACTCACTGCCCAGCGATTTGTTCCCAACCCCTTTGGCTCACGTGCTGGAGACAGACTATATAAAACCGGAGACCTGGCCCGCATGCTGCCGGGCGGCGATGTGGAGTATTTGGGGCGCATCGACTTTCAGGTCAAAATCCGTGGTTTCCGCGTGGAGCTGGGGGAGATCGAAAGTGTGTTGGCGCAACACGAAAGCGTGGGCGAGAGCGTCGCGCTGGTGCGGGAAGACACCCCCGGAGATCAACGTCTGGTGGCCTATGTGGTGGCCGCACCAGGACATGAAATCGATTCAGCCCAGCTGCGGGCGCACTGTCAGCGTTCGTTGCCCGACTACATGGTTCCAGCCGCCTTCGTCACTCTAAACGCTATTCCTCTCACCCCCAATGGCAAGGTAGATCGCCGCGCCCTGCCTCCACCCGACTGGAGCCAGACCACAGTGAAGGTGGTGTATGAGCCGCCCCGCACCCCCACCGAGGAGATCATCGCCACTATTTGGTCTCAGGTGTTGGGGGTGGAACCCATCGGTGCATTCGATCACTTCTTCCACCGCGGCGGGCATAGCCTTCTGGCCACCCAGGTCATCTCTCGCCTGCGCGAGGCTTTTCAAATCGATTTGCCCTTGCGCGCTCTCTTCGAGCATAGCACAGTGGCGGAATTGGCACAGGTGGTTGATATAACTTTGCACGAGGCGCAGGGGCTGCATCTTCCCCCTATCGAGCCCCTGCCGCGCGATGGCTCATCTCGGCCTCTTTCTTTTGCCCAACAACGTTTGTGGTTTTTAGATCAACTGGAGCCCCACAGCCCGCAATACAACATTCCCGACGCTGTGCGCATACGTGGACATCTGGATGTTTCCGCATTGGAAAAGAGTCTGAACGAGGTGGTGCGACGGCATGATGTGTTGAGAGCCATCTTCCCTACCGTGGATGGCGTGGCCCACCAAATCATCCAACCACAGTTGCACATCCCCCTGACGGTGCAAGACCTCGGCCATCTTTCCCCACTGGAACGGGAGACCGAGGCGATGCGTCGTGCTCAGGCCGAAGCTAAACGTCCCTTTGATCTGGCCCAAGGCCCGCTAATACGAACCACCCTGTTGCGATTGGACGAGGAAGACCACCTTTTCTTGCTGACCATGCACCACATCGTTTCTGATGGCTGGTCGACAGGCGTGCTTATTCGCGAGCTATCTGCGCTCTATCCCGCCTTTTTGCGAGGCCAACCTTCGCCTTTACCTGATTTGCGCATCCAGTACCCCGATTTTGCCGCATGGCAACGGAATTGGTTGCAGGGAGAACAACTCGAACGGCAGCTAGATTACTGGCGACAAACCCTGGCTGGCATGCCTCCCACCTTACACCTACCCACCGATCGCGCCCGACCTCCAGTGCAGACCCACACCGGCGGTTATTACCCGTTCGCATTGGATCCAGAGCTGACTCAGCAGATCAAAGCCTTTAGCCAGCAAGAAGATGCCACGTTGTTCATGACGCTATTGGCTGCATTTCAGGCGTTTCTTTATCGTTATTCGGGTCAAGATGATTTTGGCGTGGGTACGCCAGTGGCCAATCGTAGCCATCCTGATCTGGAAAAACTCATCGGCTTTTTTGTCAATACCTTGGTGCTGCGAGCTGATCTCAGAGATAGCCCCGGATTTCGGCAGTTGTTGGCGCGAGTGCGAGAGACCGCATTGGGTGCGTATGCGCATCAGGATTTGCCTTTCGAGATGTTGGTTGACGCATTGCAGCCACATCGCGACCTTCGTCAATCACCCTTATTCCAGGTGATGTTCATGTTGAATCCGGCGGGCAACGCGCCCTCGTTGCCATTGGCGGATCTGAAATTCGAGCGGGTGGCCACTGAAACTGGCATCTCTCTGTTTGATTTGACTCTGATTTTGAACGAAGGACCCGAGGGCATTGCTGGCGGAGTAGAGTACAACGCGGATCTTTTCGATGAAAGCACCATCGCCCGCATGATGCGGCATTTTCAACAGCTTTTGGTTCACATGTTGGCCGCGCCCGACGCTGAAATTGCTGCTTTGCCCCTGTTGGACGAGCTGGAACGCCAGCGGCTGGTGGCAACGTGGCGACAAACGCCCATCCATGCTCCTGAGCTCTGCCTGCATCATCTGTTCGAAGATCAGGCGCAACGCTCGCCTGAGGCCATAGCAGTGCTGCAAGAGAATGTGGCTCTAACCTATCGGGAACTGGAACAGCGAGCCAACCGTTTGGCTCACCATCTGCGCAGTCTGGGCGTTGGGCCCGAGGTGTTGGTGGGATTGAGCGTAGAACGTTCACCTCAGATGTTGGTGGGCCTATTGGGTATTCTCAAAGCTGGAGGCGCCTACCTGCCTCTGGACCCTCACTATCCCCAGGAACGTTTGCAAACCATGCTGGAGGATGCAGGCGCCACCATCATTGTCACCGATGATGCTGCCACGGTCTATCACTACGCGAGCCCAGATACTGTTTTAGTATCGCCCGAGGGAGATCACCTTTCCGGCTATCCGATGACGCCGCCACAGGTGGATGTTGCGCCCGAGAATCTGGCGTATGTCATCTACACCTCTGGCTCCACCGGCCAGCCCAAAGGAGTGGCTGTGGCCCATGCTTCGGTGGTTAATCATAATTTAGCCATGGCCGCTAGTTTTGAGTTGACGTCTGCAGATAAATTTTTGCAATTCTCCACCATCAATTTCGACGCCGCCCTGGAGGAGATATTCCCGGCCTGGTCGCGAGGCGCCACGGTGGTGTTACGTGGGCGTGAGCGGATTGTGGCTCCAGCAGAGCTGAATCACCTAGTGCGCCGGTTTGATGTCACCATTTTGGATTTTCCCACTGCTTATTGGCATCAGTGGGTGCAGGAGATGGCCAATGCAGGGGAGAGTCTGCCCCCTTCGGTGCGTCTGGTGATTGTGGGCGGCGAAAAAGCTTTGCAGCAGATTTATGAGACCTGGCGCAAGTTGACGGGCGGACAGGTGCGTTGGTTGAACACCTACGGTCCCACCGAGGGCGCAATTGTCGTCACCACTTATGATCCTGTCGCAGATACCTTCTGGCAACCAGGCCGCGACTTGCCCATTGGCCAGCCTTTGCCAAATGTGCGCTGTTATGTGTTGGATGATGGTTTGGAGCCAACGCCAGTGGGGGTAGCTGGCGAACTTTACATCGGGGGCGTGGCTGTGGCCCGTGGCTATCTCAACCGCCCTCAGCTCACGGCCCAGGCCTTCATTCCTGATCCGTTCAGCATTGAACCTGGCGCCCGCATGTATCGTACCGGCGACTTGGCCCGGGTGCTGCCGGGCGGAAATATCGAATATGTGGGGCGGCGAGATCATCAGGTGAAGGTGCGAGGTTTTCGGGTGGAGTTGGGCGAGATCGAGAGCATCTTGCGCACGCATCCCCAAGTGCAGGATGTGGTGGTCGACGCGCGGCGCGATGGCGCTGCCGGCGATGTCACGCGGCTGGTCGCATACTTCGTGCCATTGACTGGAGCAGATCTATCCCCGGTCCAGTTGCGCAACTTCTTGCAATCTCGACTGCCCGAATATATGGTTCCCGCCTTTTTCGTGGCCATGGAGAAGCTGCCTCTTTCTTCCGTTGGCAAGGTCAATCGGCGCGCACTGCCTCCGCCAGATGTTTCCAGCATGGAGCGGGAAAGCCTCTTTGTTCCGCCTCGCACAGAGAAAGAGAGTATCCTGGCCCGCGTGTGGGCTGATGTGTTGGGATTGGAACAAGTAAGTGTGGAGGATAATTTCTTCCAGTTGGGCGGCGATTCCATCCTCAGCATTCAGGTGGTGGCGCGGGCCAGTCAGGCAGGATTGAAACTTTCGCCCCAGGACATCTTTCAATATCCCACTATCGGGCAGTTGGCCGCAGTGGCCCAGAAAGGGGTGCGCATCCAGGCTGAACAAGGCATCGTCACTGGCTCAGTTCCGCTAACACCCATTCAACATTGGTTCTTCCAACAGAATTTCGCAGACAAACATCATTGGAATCAGAGTCTGTTGTTGGAAGTGAAGCAAGAGCTCGACATAAAAATTTTACAGAAGGCCATCGCCGCACTGTTGGCTCATCATGATGCTTTGCGTTTGCGATTTCGGCAAACGCCCGCTGGGTGGACGCAGGAGCTCTCCGGGTTGGAGACTTCTTCACCGGTGGAGGTAGTGGACCTGAGCGCGACCTTGAATCCAAATCAAGCGGTGATTGAGGTGGCTCGTCGCATCCAGGCCAGTTTCGATCTGGAGCGGGGACCATTGCTGCGAGTGGCTTACATGCGGCTGGGACCCGCCTCCACCGATCGTTTGCTGATCGTGGCGCACCATTTGGCTGTTGATGGCGTTTCCTGGCGCATCCTCATGGAGGATTTGCAACGGGCATATCTGCAACTCTCGCAGGGACTGGCGCTTTCATTGCCCGCAAAAACCACCTCATACCAACATTGGGCCCAACGCCTGCAATCGTATGCTCTGTCTGAAGATGTGGCCCAACAGGCCCGTTTCTGGCTGGAGATGCCATTCCCGTCGCAGATTTCGGTGGACTACGAAGGAGGGAGAAACACCGAGGTGTTGGCCCGAAGCGTGATCTCGGAGCTAGATGAGGCCAACACGCGAGCCTTGTTGCACGATGTGCCTCCAGTTTATCGCACCGAAATCAATGATGTGTTACTAACCGCACTGGCTCAGGCTATTTTGCGCTGGCAGGGCGTGGCCGCGTGGGTGGGGCTGGAGGGACACGGTCGGGCGGATTTATTCCCAGATGTGGATATCTCCCGCACGGTGGGTTGGTTCACCACCCTTCATCCGCTGTTATTGGACGTGAGTCGGGTCTATGGACCGGGCGAGGCAATGATGCAGATCAAGGAACAATTGCGTGCCGTGCCCGATCATGGCATCGCTTTTGGCCTAGCAAAGTACATGCGCGACGATGATGTGGCTCAGGTTTTGCAGGCTTTGCCTGAGCCTGATATCGTGTTCAACTACCTGGGGCAGGCTCAGCCGGGCGTTGCCGCTGGCGGTCTGTTTGGCCCCGCGCCCGAACCAAAAGGCCCAGACCGCAGTCCTCGCGCCCATCGCGCCCACCTCATCGAGGTCAATGGCGGCGTGAGCGCCGGGCGTTTAAGCATGGTCTGGACATTTAGCCGCGAGCAATTCCAGCAGGAAAGTATCCAGCGCCTGGCCGATCATTTTACCGAAGCGCTATTGCAGATCATTGCCCATTGCCAGCGCCCTGACGCTGGCGGAGTCACTCCTTCTGACTTTGATCTGGCGGATCTGGATCAACACGATCTGGACAACATTCTGGGCAAATTTTGATGCATCATCCTTATCAATGGCGTATCTATGAGCCGCCTCAAAAATCTAAAACTTTTCATTACACAATAGTCAAAGCAATTTTCAGAACAAGCTCCAACCACATTTCACCATGTCAAAGTCAAACATCGAGAACATTTACCCCCTTTCACCCATGCAGCAAGGCATGCTCTTCCACAGCCTTTACGATCCTGAGGACGATGTCTATGTAGAGCAAATGTACTGCAAGCTCGTAGGGCCGCTGGACACAGTAGCCTTTGCCACGGCTTGGCGTCAGCTCATCCAGCGTCATGCCATTTTGCGCACCGCCTATGTGTGGGAAGATGTGAAGGAGCCGTTACAGGTTGTGTTACGACAGGTGGAATTGCCCCTGGTGCAGGAGGACTGGCGGAGCTTATCGCCTGCGGAGCAGGAACAGCGATTGCACGAGGCGCTTACCACAGCTCGAAAACAAGGATTCGATCTGGGCAAGCCCCCTTTGATGACCCTGGCCCTCTATCAAATTGCCGATGATGTGTATTATTTCGTGTGGACCCATCATCACATCCTTTTTGATGGTTGGTCTTTCCCCATTTTGTTGCAAGAAACGTTTACTCTGTACGAGGCTGCACGCCAGGGCCGACGGGCGCATTTGCCTCCGGCCAGGCCCTTCAGTCATTACATCGCCTGGCTGAAGAAGCAAGATAAGGAGCAGGCCCGTGCCTACTGGCAGCGCACCCTGGCTGGATTTACAACGCCCACCCCCCTGGTGGTGGATGAGCCCAAGCCGCAACAGGGGCAGGGTGGCGGCTCTCGGGCAGAGCAAGAGGTGTGGCTTTCGCCCGAAATTTCAGACAAATTGAACGCGTTGGCCCGGCAAAATCAGCTCACCATGAGCACCCTGGTGCAGGGAGCCTGGGCCTTGTTGCTGCATCGCTACAGTGGCGAGGATGATGTGATGTTCGGGGCCACAGTTTCGGGGCGTCCCCCAGAGCTGCCTGGTGCGGAGATGATGGTAGGGCTGTTTATCAACACCCTGCCTGTGCGAGCACTCATCGATGAAGAGTTGCCGCTGCGGGTGTGGCTACAGGATTTGCAGGCCCGGCAGGCGGAACAGCGTCGCTACGAATATAGCACCCTGGTGCAAATTCGCGAGTGGAGCGACGCCCAGCGCGGCGTTCCTTTATTCGAGAGCATCCTGGTCTTTGAAAATTATCCTGTCGACCCTGCTATGGCCAGCCAGCAAGGGAGTTTGCGCATCGAAGATCTGCATTCCATCGAACGCACCAATTATCCCCTAACCTTGGTTTCGGGCTCGGGCCAGCAATTGTTGCTGAAAATTTCTTACGATACTTCCCGCTTCCACGATGACACCATCCAGCGCATGTTGGGGCATTTGCGAACCTTGCTGGAGGGCATGGCAGTCGATTTGGAGCAGCCATTGCGCACGCTGCCCATGCTAACCACGGAGGAGCAGCAACAGTTGCTGGTGGAATGGCAGGGGCCAGAGGTTAATTTTCCGGCTGAAGCCACAGTGGTAAGCTTGTTCGATGCCCAGGCTGCGGCCACACCAGCCGCGCCAGCTTTGCAGTTTGGGGATCAGGTGGTCTCTTATGCCGAGCTTCAGGCTCGCGCTAATCAGCTGGCGCATCATTTGCTGGGCCTGGGTGTGCAGCCCGGTGAGATGGTGGGGTTGTTCGTAGAAAAGTCGGTCGAGATGGTGGTGGGGCTGTTGGGCATCCTCAAAGCAGGCGCCGCCTATGTCCCCATCGATCCTACCTATCCGGCGGAGCGCGTGGCCTACATGCTACGCACTGCTGATGCGTGCTGGCTCATCACCGATACGCCAGAGCGAGCGCAGATGGCCGCCCGCACCACTTCTCCTGAGCACATCCTGCTGCTTACGGATGCTGCAGTGGCTCAGGCCCCGCCAACGCGGCCCCCTGTGCTAATCAATCCTGAACAAACCGCCTATGTCATCTTTACCTCAGGCTCCACAGGTCAGCCCAAAGGCGTACTGGTGTCGCATCGCGCTTTAGCCAATCATGCCCAGGCCATGATGGCAGCGACCGAATTGGGGCCCAGCGATCGGATGTTGCAACTTATCTCACTCAGTTTCGATGCCGCCGGCGAAGAGATTTATCCCACCCTGTTGGCTGGGGCTACTCTGGTCATTCCCGCTTCCAGCCGTGAGTTGTTGGGGCAAGAAGTGGCCCGGGCCTGTGAGGAGGCTGGAATCACTGTGTTGCACATGCCCGCGGCTGTGTGGCATGTGGTGGTGGATGATTTGTTGGCCAACGATGGCAGGTTGGAGGCCCATTTAAGGCTGTTGATGTTAGGTGGCGACGCTCCTTCTGCGTCGCGACTGCACGCGTTTGGCCACATGTTGGGGAAGGATATTCCCTTCATCAATCTTTATGGCCCCACCGAGGCCACCATCACCAGCGTTTTTTATCGCACTACCATAGCTGATGCTGTCGATCCTGTACCCATTGGGCGTCCCATCGCCAATAACCAGGTCTATGTATTGGATAAAGCCCAGCGCCTCGCGCCGGTGGGAGTGCCTGGCGAGCTTTACATTGGCGGTGCTGGGCTGGCTAATGGCTATCTTAACCAGCCCCAATTGACCGCTCAGGCATTTGTAGAAAATCCTTTCCACCCGGGCCAGCGACTCTATCGCACCGGTGACCTGGTGCGTTGGCTACCCGATGGCAATTTGCTCTTTTTGGGACGGGTGGATGATCAAGTGAAAATTCGAGGCTTTCGCGTGGAGCCTGGCGAAGTAGAGCATGTACTCAACAGTCTGGCTGCAGTTCAAGATGCAGCGGTGGTGGTGAGAGAGGATGAGTCATCTGGTCAAAAGCAACTCGTCGCTTACGTGGCGCCCGAAGAGGTTGATGCTGCCGCCCTGCGCACTCAGTTGCAGACTCGTTTGCCCGAATATCTCATTCCCTCTGCCTTTGTATTTCTGCCCGAACTGCCTCGTTTACCCGGAGGCAAGCTGGATCGTCGCTCCTTGCCCTCGCCCACCCCCACCCGCGCCGCGTCTGGTGCAGGATACGCCCCGGCCCGCACGCCCGCAGAAGAACTTTTAATCGCCATCTGGCAGGGTGTGTTGGGCGTGGAGCAGTTGGGAGTGCACGACAATTTCTTCGAGCTGGGTGGACATTCTTTGCTGGCCACGCAGTTGATCTCGCGGGTGCGCAGCGCCTTTCAGGTCGAGATCCCTGTGCGCACCCTTTTCGAACATCCCACCATTGCTCAGTTGGCTCAGGCCATCCAACAGGCTCAGGAAGACGCCGCAGGCCTGAATTTACCCCCAATCGCGCCGGGCGAGCGGGATGATCGCATTCCCCTTTCCTTTGCCCAGCAGCGTTTGTGGTTTCTGGATCAATTGGAACCTGGAAATCTGGCTTACAACATTCCAACGGTAGTGCGCTTGCAGGGACAGCTGGATGTGGTCGCGTTACAACGGAGCTTACAAGAAATCGTGCGACGGCATGAGGTGCTGCGCACCCGTTTCCTGGCCGACGGAGGCCAGCCCCACCAGGTCATCGAGCCCGAGCTGCAACTGGAACTGCCTGTCATTGATCTCAGCCATCTGCCCGAGACCGAGCGAGAGGTGGAAGCCCGACGGCGCGCCACAGAACTGGTGCGCCAACCTTTCGATCTGGCTCGGGATCCCCTGTTGCGAGGGATGTTGCTGCGCCTGGGAGCTGAAGAGCATATGGCGGTCATGGTCATGCACCACATCGTCTCCGACGCTTGGTCGATTGGCATTTTTATTAATGAATTGACGATGCTCTACCAAGCCTTTCATCAAGGCCAGCCTTCGCCTCTGCCCGAACTTCCCATTCAGTACGCCGACTACGCTATGTGGCAGCAGCGCCATTTGCAGGGCGAAGCTCTGGACGCACAATTAGCCTACTGGAGGCGGCAACTGGCGGGAGCCCCCGCGTTGTTGGATATTCCCACCGATCGCCCCCGACCTCCAGTACAGACTTCCACCGGCGCCAGCTACAACTTTCAGCTTAGTCCCAAACTTTCGCGTCGGTTACGGCAGGTGGGGCGCGAGCAGGGGGCGACGTTGTTCATGGTGTTACTGGCTGGCTACCAGGCATTGCTTTCGCGCTATTCGGGCCAGGAGGATATCAGCGTGGGCTCCGCGTTGGCCAATCGCACCCGGGCTGAGACCGAACCCCTAATTGGATTTTTCATCAACACTCTGGTCTTCCGCACCAGCTTGGCGGGCGATCCCAGCTTTCGAGAGCTGTTGCGACGGGTGCGAGAAGTGGCTTTGGGCGCATATGCGCATCAGGATGCACCCTTTGAGATGTTGGTAGATGCATTACAGCCCGAACGCGATCTCAGCCATTCCCCTCTGTTCCAGGCCGCGTTCTCTTGGCAAAACATCCCCATGCAGGCCCGGCGACTCGAGGGGCTGACAGTGGCTCCGGTGGAGTTGGAAAGTGGCGTGGCACAGTTTGATTTGCTGCTGACCATGGAGGAGCGCGGTGAGATCATCACTGGTAACATGGATTATAACGCAGATCTCTTCGATGCGAGCACCATCCAGCGTATGATGGGGCATTATCAACGTTTGTTGGAAGGCGCTGTGGCGCATTTGGATACTCCAGTGAACCGTCTGCCCTTGCTGACGCCCGAAGAAGAGCAACTGATGTTGGTGGAGTGGAATCGCACCGAAGCGCATTTCTCTGCGGATACTACTATTCATCAGCTTTTCCATGAGCAGGCGGCTCGCACTCCTGCAGCGCCCGCGGTTTGCTTTGCAGATCACGTACTCACTTACGCCGAGTTGGAGGCCCGCGCCAATCAGCTGGCGCATCACCTGCAGAAGCTGGGGGTGGGCCCTGAAACAGTGGTGGGGGTTTGCACTACTCGTTCTCCCGAGATGGTGGTGGGGATTTTGGGCGTGTTGAAAGCGGGTGGAGCGTATTTGCCTCTGGACCCCAACTACCCCGCTGAGCGTCTGGCCTACATGATCCAGGATTCCCGCACGCCGGTGCTATTGACCCAGGCTTCGTTGTTGCCCCGTCTGCCAGTGCATGAAGCCACGACCGTGTTGTTGGATGAGCATTGGCCACAGATTGCGCGGGGACCAGCATATGCCCCCGAATGTCGATCCACAGCCGACAACCTGGCGTATGTAATCTACACGTCGGGCTCGACGGGCAAACCCAAGGGCGCGATGTTGCAACACCGCGGTTTGTGCAATCTCACCGAGGTGCAGCGACGGGCGTTCTTCTTGCAAGAGGGCAAGCGCGTGTTACAATTCTCGGCGCTCAGTTTCGACGCTTCGGTGTGGGAGATCTTTCAGGCGTTGCGCAATGGCGCGGCCATCTGCCTGGCGCGACAGGAGCAACTGACCTCTGGCCCCGAATTACTGAAGTTGATGCAGGAGCAGCGCATCACAACTGCCACGCTCCCTCCATCCTTGCTTTCGGTGCTGCCCGTGGCAGAGCTCCCTCATCTCGAGACGTTGATCTCGGCGGGAGAGCATTGTGCGGGCGAAATTGTGGCCCGTTGGGCTCCGGGACGCCGGTTTTTCAATGCTTATGGCCCGACCGAAACCACGGTGTGTGCGTCCATGTATCTCATCGATGGCGAGAAGTCATACCCGCAAGGGCCGCCCATCGGCAAACCCATTGCCAACTTCAAGTTGTATGTGTTGGACTCCCATTTGTTGCCTACACCCATCGGCGTGCCCGGTGAACTTTACATTGCTGGCGTTGGCTTGGCCAGGGGATATCTGCATCGACCCGAGCTTACCGCCCAGCGTTTCTTGCCCAATCCATTTGTGACAGAGCCTGGAGCTCGCATGTATCGCACCGGCGACCTGGTGCGCTGGCTACCCGATGGCAACATCGAGTTCCTGGGCCGTATCGATCATCAGGTGAAGGTGCGGGGCTTCCGCATCGAGCTGGGAGAGATCGAGGCGGTATTGCGCACGCATCCCCAGGTGGATGATGCGGTGGTGTTGGCTCGTTCCGATGTGCCCGGCGACACACGATTGGTGGGCTATGTGGTCACTAGCGCTGGAGAAGCGCCCTCTACCGATGATTTGCGTCACTTTTTGCGCTCCAAATTGCCCGAATACATGGTTCCCGCTTTTATCATTCCCCTGGAAGCGTTTCCGCTGACGCCCAGCGGTAAGGTCGATCGTCAGTCGCTGCCCGCACCAGACGCCACTCGTCCTCAGCAAGAGACGCCCTACGTGGCTCCACGCACCTCCACCGAGGAAAAACTGGCGAGTATTGCCGCCACCTTGTTGGGGTTGGAACGAGTGGGCGTTGAAGACAATTTCTTCGAGCTGGGTGGGCACAGCCTGTTGGCCACGCAATTCATTTCCCGTGTGCGCGACGCCTTCGGCGTAGAGGTGTCCCTGCGGCAGTTGTTCGAGGCGCCCACCGTGGCTGGCATCGCCGCGGCTATCGAAAAGATGCAGCAGGCTGGGCCGTCGACGCAACGCCCCAGTATTGGTCGGGCGTCGCGCCGCGGCCGCCGTATGAAACGCTCCGACTTGAAATAACACAATCTTTCTCTCCTTCTTTTTTCTATGACCGACGAACAACACCTCTCCCCATCCGATTTACCACCAGAACCTAAGGCCGAGGAGGAGGTCTTTGTATTTCCCACCACCTTTGGCCAAAAGCGGTTGTGGTTCCTGGATCAATTCGAGCCTGATAGCCCTTTCTATAACATTCCTATGGTTTTGCGCATTGGCGGGCCGTTGCAGGTGGATGTATTGACGCGGGCTTTGAATGGGGTGATTCAACGACATGAGATCTTGCGCACCACTTTTGCGGTGATGGATGGCGAGCCCGTGCAGGTCATTTCTCCTCGCTTGTCGCTGGAAATCCCGTTGGAGGATTTGAGTCATCTTCCCGCAGAGGTGCGTGAGCAAGAGGCGCTGCGCCAGGCCATGCAAGAAGCGAAACGACCTTTTAATCTCTCCACTGGCCCCCTGCTGCGCGGCAAGATCATTCGCTTGCAGCCGCAAGAGCACATCATTCTCTTTACCATGCACCACATCATCTCTGATGGTTGGTCCATGGGGATTTTTGTGCGAGAGATCGCCATTCTGTACAATGCTTTTTCTCAGGGACGGCCATCTCCTCTGCCCGAGTTGCCCATCCAATATGCCGATTATGCGTTGTGGCAGGAGGAGCAGTTGCAAGGTGAGACGTTGGAACGACAACTGAGGTATTGGCAGGAAAAATTGGGCGGGGAGTTGTCCTTGCTGGAACTGCCCAGCGATAGACCTCGGCCCGCAGTGCTGAGTTCGCGCGGAGCCACAGTGGCGCGACATCTACCCGAAAAACTGGTCACGGGCCTGAAGAAGCTGGCCAACGAAGAGGGGGCAACCTTGTTCATGGTTTTATTGGCTGCGTTTCAGACTCTGCTCTATCGCTACACTGGCCAGGAAGACATTAGCGTGGGCTCGCCCATCGCCAACCGCACGCTGCCAGAGGTGGAGCCCCTCATCGGGCTTTTCATCAATACTCTGGTCTTTCGCACCGATCTGTCTGGCGACCCTAGCTTCCGTGAGTTGGTGCGGCGGGTGCGGGAAACCGCACTGGGTGCGTTTGCCCACCAGGACCTGCCTTTCGAGCAGCTGGTAGAGGCGTTGCAGCCTGAACGAGATATGAGCCATACGCCTCTATTTCAGGTGATGTTCATCCTGCAGAACGCGCCCATGCAGGCCCAACCCGTAGGAGATTTGGTTTTCAGCAGTATCGATGTGGATGCGGGTACGGCCACTTTCGATTTGACGTTGGCCATGACCGAACTGGCCGATGGATTCGATGCATCGGTGGAGTATAGCACCGATCTTTTCGACGAGCCCACCATTCAGCGTCTATTGGATCATTTCCAGACCCTGTTGGAAGGCGTGATTGCCCAACCCGACGTAGCCATTAGCGCTTTACCCATCATGTCTGCGGCGGAGCTTGAACGGCTGCAGGCGATGTGGGCTCCAGCACATCAGGTTTTGCCCTCCACCGATGTAGCGCAGCTCATTGCAGAGCAGGCGCAGGTCTCGCCCACGGCGATCGCTGTGGAGCAGGGCCAGGTGCAGTTGAGTTATGCCGAACTGAACCGGCGCGCCAATCAGCTGGCGCATTATCTGCAAACGCTGGGGGTGGGGCCTGATGTGTTGGTGGGGATCAGTCTACCTCGTTCTCCTCAGTTGATTGTGGGATTGCTTGGCATTCTCAAGGCAGGGGGCGCTTATCTGCCCCTAGACCCATCCTATCCTGCCGATCGTCTCACGTTCATGGTGCAGGATGCCGGGCTGGAATATTTACTGACACAAACCGATTTGAGTTCCTTGCCCGCGTTTGCCCATGTCTCTACCGTGGTGGCCTTAGATGAGTTGGAGGGAACACTGGCGCAACAGCCCGGAAGCGATCCTGAACTGGCGGTAGCAGGCTCACATCTGGCCTATATCATCTACACATCTGGCTCCACGGGCCAACCCAAAGGCGTGGCTGTGACAAGACGCGCTTTGCTGAACCATAATCTGGCTGTGGCGGATTTGTTCGAGTTGACGCCTGAAGATCGGGTGTTGCAGTTTGCCACCATCAATTTCGACGCCGCTGTAGAAGAGATTTTCCCCACCTTACAACAGGGGGCAACCCTGGTCCTGCGGAAAGCGGGAGATGTCATTTCTCCTCTGGAACTGACCCGCATGGTAGCGGAGAAACGACTAACTTTCCTGGATCTACCCACCGCGTACTGGCATCAGTGGGTGCAGGAACTGGCGCGAGCAGGCATGGCTTTGCCCGATTCATTGCGTTTGCTGGTGGTGGGAGGCGAAAAGGTTGAGCCAGCTCGCTATGACGCCTGGCGTAAACTGGCAGGCCCTGATGTGATCTGGCTCAATACCTACGGCCCCACCGAAACTACCATCATCGCCACTTCCTACAATCCCGCCTCTTGGGAAGATCACCGTCCGGGCCAGGAGCTTCCTATTGGCCTGCCTTTGCCCAATGTGCGTTGCTACGTGTTGGATCAGCATCTGCAACCTGCGCCGGTGGGCGTGCCCGGAGAATTGTGGATTGGCGGCGAAGCCCTGGCCAGGGGCTATTTACACCGGCCCGAGCTGACGGCATCTTCATTTTTGCCTGATCCTTTTGCCGCTGAACCTGGAGCTCGCATGTATCGCACCGGTGATTTGGTTCGTTTTCGCCCCGATGGCAGGCTGGAGTATCTGGGAAGGGTGGACACCCAGGTGAAGATTCGTGGCTATCGCATCGAACCGGGCGAGGTGGAATCGATGCTGAGCAGACATCCGGGTCTGCGTGAGTGTGCGGTGGTGGCGGTTACAGATCCTGCGGGCAACAAACGCCTGGTGGCCTATGTGACGCCCGCACAGCAGCCTTCTCCCTCACCCGGGGAATTGCGTCGCTATCTGCTGGAGCGCCTCCCCGAATACATGGTTCCTTCCTTGTTCATGTTGCTGGAAGAACTGCCTCTGACCCCCACAGGCAAGTTGGATCGCAGGCATCTGCCTGAGCCCAACTGGGAGGAGCGGATTAGTGAGAAGGAGTTTGTTTCTCCTCGCACTCCCACCGAAGAAATGATGACCGGTCTCTGGCGCGAGGTGTTGGGGTTGAGCCACATCAGCGTCTTGGATGATTTCTTCGAGTTGGGGGGGCATAGCCTGCTGGCAACGCAGCTGCTTTCCCGCATCCGCGAAAGTTTTAATATCGAATTGCCTTTGCGCGTTATCTTCGAATCCTCTATCCTGGCCGATTTGGCGGAGATGGTCGATGTGGCCCAACGTAGCGCCGCTGGCCTGGCTCCTCCTCCCATCCGGCCTGCCCCCCGCCAGGGTCCCCAACCTGTTTCTTTTGCCCAGCAACGCTTGTGGTTCCTGGATCAACTCGAGCCCAATAGTCCCTACTACAACATCCCTGAGGGTATGCGGGTTCGGGGCCCCCTGGATGTGAATGTCCTGGAACGCTGCCTGAACGAAGAGGTGCGACGGCATGAGTCCTTACGCACCACCTTTAGCACGGTGGATGGCAAACCTGTGCAAGTCATCCATCCCCAACTCTCGTTGCATGTTTCTGTCGTCGATCTTAGCCATCTGCCTCGCGCAAAGCGAGAGGCGGAAGTCATGCGGTGGTCCCGCGAAGAGGCCCGCACACCTTTCGTGCTTTCCGAAGGGCCTTTGCTGCGGATGCGGGTGTTGCGGCTGGCCGCAGATGAGCATGTCATCCTCACCACCATGCACCACATCATCAGTGATGAATGGTCGGCCAATGTCTTTAGTCGTGAGATTGCAATTCTTTACGACGCCTTTTCTCATGGTCGACCTTCACCCCTGCCCGATCTACCTATCCAATATGCAGATTTTGCTCGCTGGCAGCGGGAATGGTTACAGGGCGAAGTGTTGGAGGCGCAATTAGCCTATTGGCGTGAACAATTGCAGGGCGCTCCCGCCTTACTGGAACTGCCCACCGATTATCCCCGTCCTCCCATTCAGACCTATGCGGGCGATTATATGGCCTTCAAGCTTTCGCCCCAGCTCAGCGCGGACATCAAGCAGCTGTTCCAGCAAGAGGGCGTGACGCTGTTCATGGGATTGTTGGCCGCGTTCAAGACCTTACTCTATCGCTATTCGGGGCAAGAAGATATTGTAGTGGGCACTCCCATCGCCAACCGTACCCGGGCCGAACTGGAAAATATCATCGGCTTTTTCGTCAACACCCTGGTGTTACGCACCCATCTGAGTGGTGAACCCACATTTCGAGAGGTGTTGCAGCGGGTGCGCGAGACCTCCTTGGGCGCTTATGCGCATCAGGATACGCCTTTCGAGATGTTGGTGGACGAGCTACAGCCGAAGCGAGACCTGAGCCATTCTCCGCTGTTTCAGGTGATGTTTGTCATCCAAAACGCTCGGCCGGGCGAAGCTCAGGTCATGTCTGATTTGTTGCTAACGCCGCTGGAGGCTCATAGCGGCGCCGCCAAGTTTGATTTGACCATGTTCGTGCTGGATGAGCCAGATGGCCTGAGCGGCGCTCTAGAATACAACACCGATCTCTTTGCCGCCTCCACCATCGAGCGGATGCTGGCACATTTTCAAAATCTGTTAACCGCGTTGGTGGCTGAACCAGATCTGCCCATCTCCCGCCTGTCGCTGCTGAGTCAAGATGAGCGACATTACCTTTTGCATGAATGGAACAATACTGCCGCACCCTATCCTGACCTCTGCGTGCATGATCTAGTGCAGGCGCAGGTGCAGCGCACTCCGCAAGCTGTCGCAGTCACTGATGGCGAAAGTGTTCTGACCTACGCCCAACTTGACGCTCAGGCTAATCAGGTAGCTCATTTTCTGCGCAGTCAGGGGGTGGGGCCAGATGATCTGGTGGGAGTCATGATGCACCGAACTCCCGATGTTGTGTCCTCTCTTCTGGGAGTGCTGAAGGCTGGGGCCGCGTATGCGCCTATGGATCCCACCTATCCCGCAGAACGCATTCGCTACATGATTCAGGATGCAAATATTCGAGTATTACTCATCGATGGTGATGTGCGACGGGATGCTGGTTGGTGGGACGTGCTGCAAGCAGCATTGGCCGATGTATTGGTGATCTCTCTGGATCATCCCGCCATCGTCTCTCAGCCCACGACCAGTCCCGCCCCCCTGGCTGCGCCCCACCATCTGGCTTATGTGATCTACACCTCGGGCTCCACCGGAAGACCCAAAGGCGTGATGTTGGAGCATCGCAATGTGGTCAACTATCTCACTTGGTGTCAGCATGCTTATCCCGTCGGCCAAGGCGTGGGGTCCCCGGTTCACTCCTCCATCTCCTTCGATCTTACAGTCACCAGCATATTCACTCCCCTGATCAGCGGCGGAGCGGTGCGTCTGGTGAGGGAGGATGCAGGCATCGAAGGTTTGGGCGAGGCCATGTTGGAAAGCGACGGATTCAGTCTGGTCAAGCTCACTCCCGCCCATCTCGAGTTGTTGAGCCAACAAATATCGCCCCAACAGGCGGCGACGTGCACCCGCGCCTTTATCATTGGCGGCGAAGCCCTGATGCCGGGACATATTGCCTTCTGGCGTGAACATGCGCCCGAGGTGAAGTTGGTGAATGAGTACGGTCCCACTGAGACCGCGGTGGGATGTTGCGTTTATACAGCATCGCCTGATGTACGTTACGAAAGTTCCATTCCCATTGGTCGCCCCATCATCAATGCTCGTCTCTATGTGTTGGATGAATATCTTGAGCCTGTGCCCATTGGCGTGCCAGGTGAGCTTTACATCGCGGGCGCAGGCGTGGGCAGAGGCTACCTCCACCAGCCAGACCTGACCGCAGAGCGATTTTTGCCCGATCCCTTTAATTCTGAACCTGGCTCCCGCATGTATCGCACTGGCGATCTGGCCCGTCATACTATTCATGGCGAACTGGAATTCCTGGGACGGATCGATTATCAAGTGAAAGTGCGAGGCTTCCGTATTGAACTGGGCGAGATTGAGGCCAACCTGGCAGAATTCCCTGGCTTGCGTGATGTAATCGTGTTGGCGCGCGAAGATACGCCAGGACAAAAGCGTCTGGTGGCCTATGTGCGTGCAGCGGCGGGAACAGAGGTTAGACTGTCTGAGCTTCGGGAATTTTTACGAGATCGCCTGCCCGAATACATGATTCCCGCGGCCTTTGTGGTGCTGGATGAATTTCCTCTGACGCCCAATGGCAAAGTAGACCGCAAAGCCTTGCCCGCGCCTGATGTCCGTCGAGATGAATTGGATAAACCCTATGTGGCCCCACGCACGCCGGTGGAGGAATTTTTGGCGCAACAGTTCCAGGAAGTGTTGGGCGTGGAACGCGTCGGCATTCATGACAACTTCTTCGAACTGGGGGGCGATTCATTGCAAGCCGCAACGTTCATCAATCGTCTCCAGGAGAAATTCCAGGTGGCCACTCGTGTGCGTTCAATCTTCTTGGCGCCCACTGTGGCTGAACTGGCCTATTACCTGCAAGAATATTACCCGACCATTGTCTCCCAAATCGCCCACGGCGAACAAGAAACCATCCCCGATGAGCTGCGTCATGAATTGCTGCAAGCCACCACCGTCATCGATGGCGATGTTGTGGCCGCTTTTCGGCAATTGATTCCTGCTGCGCCGCAAAGGGAGACGCTCGCGCCAGCAGGAAAGAACCCTCCGGCAGTGTTCATCATCTCCCCGCCCCGTTCTGGCTCAACCCTGTTGCGAGTGATGTTGGCGGGGCATCCTCAGCTCTTCGCTCCTCCTGAGCTCGATTTACTCTCCTTCGCCACCATGTCCGAGCGACGACGCGCCTTTCGCGGGCGTTACGAATTCTGGCTAGAAGGTGCAATCAAGGCCGTGTCTGAGGCCCGCGGCATTTCTGTGGCTGAGGCGGAGCAATTGCTCAGCCAGTATGAGGCCCAGGACATGAGCACCCGGCAGTTTTACGCCTTGCTGCAGGAATGGATCGGCGAACGGTTGTTGGTGGACAAGACGCCCGTCTACGCGCTGAACCTGGATGTTTTGCAGCGGGCGGAAATAGATTTCGAAAACGCCCTTTACATCCATCTGGTGCGCAATCCCTACGCCACCATTTATTCCTTCGTCGAAGCCAGATTGGATAATCTATTTTGCCGTTTCGAGCATCCATATAGCCGTCGCGAACTGGCTGAGCTCACCTGGATTGTCAGCCATCAAAACATCTTGCACTTCCTGGCAGATATCCCCGACTCCAGGCAACATCGCATTTATTACGAGGATATGGTGAGACACCCCCAGGAGGAAATGCAGCGCTTAAGCGATTTTCTTGGCATCACCTACCACCCAGACATGACTCGTCCCTATCTGGGCGATCGTATGACCTCGGGCCTAAAACCCGGCATGCAGATGGTGGGAGATTTCAAGTTCTATTTACACAAAGGCATCGACGCTAACGCCGCCAACCGGTGGCGTAAGCGACATATCGGGAACTTCCTTAGCGGTGTGGGCGTCGAACTGGCCCGCAGCCTGGGTTATGATGAATCAAGCCTCTTTGTGCCGCCAGTGGGTAGCATCTCCACCTGGCTACCCATCCAGCCCGCGCCCAGAGATGGTGATTTACCCCTTTCTTTTGCCCAGCAGCGCCTGTGGTATCTGGATCAGATCGAGCCCGGCAACCCCTTCTACAACATGCCCACCGCAGTGCGATTGCAAGGGGAGTTGGATGTGGCGGCGCTCTCCGCGGCCATCAATGAGATCGTACGCAGGCACGAAACCTTACGCACCAGCATTATCACCGAGGTGGGAGAGCCCCGACAAGAGATTTCTCCCCACGCTCAGGTAGTCTTGCGAGTCATCGATCTTTCTTTCCTGCCTGCACCTGAACGTGAGGAGCAAGCCCAGGCCATGGCCGAAGAAGAAGCCGAGACGCCTTTTTATCTGGATCATGGTCCCCTATTCCGGGCGCGGTTGCTACGCCTGGCCACAGAGGATCATGTGCTGTTACTCACCTTCCACCACATCATCTCCGATGGTTGGTCGATGCGGGTATTTGTGCGAGAGCTTGCCACCCTCTATCGCTCATTCCGGCAAGGAAAACCCTCCCCTCTCCCCGAGCTGCCCATCCAGTACGCCGATTTTGCCTACTGGCAGCGACAATGGTTTCAGGGGGAGGCATTGGAAGCGGAGCTAAACTATTGGCGACAACAACTGGAGGGGGCGCCTGTCTTGCTGGAGCTTCCTAGCGACCATCCTCGCCCTCCAGTGCAAACCTATCATGGCGCCGCCTTATATTTCTCGGTTCCCCCAAACCTGGTGCGGCGTCTGGAAGCATTGAGCCAACGTGAAGGCGTCACCCTATTCATGACGTTGCTGGCCGCATTTCAGACCCTGCTGCACCGCTACTCCCGTCAGGATGATATCTGCGTCGGCGCTCCCATTGCTAATCGTCCCCGCGCCGAGTTGGAGTCACTCATCGGTTTCTTCGTCAACACCCTAGTAATGCGCACCGATCTCTCGGGCGCTCCCAGCTTCAGCGAATTGTTGCAGCGGGTGCGCGAGACCGCCATCGGCGCATACGATCATCAAGATTTGCCCTTCGAATATCTGGTGGATCATCTGGGCGTGGAGCGCAGCCTGAGTCATAGTCCCCTCTTCCAAGTCATGTTCACTCTGGATTCAGCCGCGGCCACAACTCAGGAAGTGAGACTTTCAGAACTCACCATCCGCGCGGTGGAAACCGATGTCACCACCGCTCGCTTCGATCTGGTGCTTTCGATGATTCAGGATGGTGATAGTCTGGCCGGGGCCATGGAGTACAACACCGATTTGTTCGAGGAGGAGACCATTCAGCGCATGGTGGAGCATTTCCTCACTCTGCTGGAGGACGTTGCGGTTCGCCCCAACGCGTCGATCGAGCATCTGCGGCTGATGTCTACAGCTGAGATAGCACAGGTGCGGGCCTGGAATGCAACCGAGAGCGACGTCCCTCTGCATGAGCCGGTCTTCTTGCGCATCCAACAGCATGCACGAACACAACCCCAGGCAGTGGCTGTGCGCTTCGTTGGCCAGGATGAGATAGAGCTAACCTATGCTGAATTGAACGCTCGCGCCAATCAACTGGGGCATCATTTGCGGGCTCTGGGCGTGCAGCCTGACACCCCGGTGGGCATCCTGATGAATCGCTCCGCGGATATGATCGTGGCTCTGTTGGGGGTGATGAAGGCGGGCGCGGCCTACTTGCCTATCGATCCAACCTATCCTCCAGAACGCATCCGCTACATGATCCAAGATGCGGGTGTGCAGGTGATGATTGCGGAGGCAGGAAGCGCGTTTGATGAAGTTTGGGCGCAGATCTGCCAGAATGAAATTCAAGATGTCGAACGCATCATGCTCGACCATCCAGCAATTGCAGCCCGCCCCACCACTGATCTCCCTCTTACCATTACGCCCGATAATCTGGCCTACATCATCTACACTTCGGGCTCCACCGGTCGGCCCAAGGGCGTGATGTTGCATCATCGCGGGTTGACCAATCTGGTGTGGGCCCAGACGCGTGGGTTTGGGGTGGATGATCACGCACGTGTGTTGCAATTCGCGTCTTTTAGCTTCGATGCTTCGGTTTCCGAAATTTTCATGGCCTTGTATCCTGGGGGCGTTTTGGTGCTGAGTCCGCGCGAAACATTGCTTTCTCCTCCCGATCTGCTGAACTTGTTGCGCCAGCAGCGCATTACTGTGGTGACTCTGCCCCCCTCATTGCTGGCTGTGCTGGAGCCGCAGCCGTTGCCCGATCTAGAAACCGTTATCTCGGCGGGCGAGGCTTGCACCTGGGAGGTGGTGGACCGTTGGGCTCCGGGCCGTCGATTCGTCAACGCTTACGGCCCTACCGAAGCCACCATCGGTCCCACCTATGCGATTGTAACCTCGGATGACGCCCGCACCGCTTCTGTGCCCATTGGACGCCCCATCCCCAACGTACAGGTTCATATCCTGGATGATGCCCTGGAACCGACGCCCATTGGCGTGCCAGGCGAGCTTTGCATTGGCGGCGTGGGCGTGGCTCGAGGCTATCTGGCCCGCCCTGATCTCACCGCTGAGAAGTTCATCCCAGATCCCTTTAGCCAGCAGCCTGGAGCGCGCCTTTATCGCACTGGCGATCTCGGGCGCTTCCTGGCCGATGGCCGCATCGAATATCTGGGGCGGCGTGATCAACAGGTAAAAGTGCGAGGCCATCGAGTTGAATTGGGCGAGATCGAGGCGGCCCTGATCCAACATCCTGAAATCAAAGATGTGGCGGTTGTGGCGCCACGTGAGGAACGCTCCACCCGACTGGTGGCGTATTTCCTCCCGCAAGGCGATGTGGCTCCTATTGGGGATGTGTTGCGCGAGTTCGTGCGTGAGCGGCTCCCCGATTACATGATTCCATCCCAGTTCATTCCCCTGGACTCCTTCCCTCTGACGCCCAGTGGCAAGGTGGATCGGATGCGGCTAGCGCAAATGGAGGTGGAAGCGCCCGCGGGCAGGCAAGACTATGAGCCGCCTAGAACAGAATTGGAGCAGATTTTGGCTCGCATCTGGAAAGATGTGCTGCAATTGGAGCGTGTGGGGCGGTTCGATGATTTCTTTGAGCTAGGCGGTGATTCCATTATGAGCATTCAGGTGGTGGGCAAGGCGCGACAAATAGGTCTGGCCCTGGCTCCACGCCATTTCTTCCAGTTTCCCACTCTGGCAGCCATGGCCGCGGCAGTGGCGCAACGTCGACCTTCTATGGCCGCACCTGAAGCCGTCACTGGTCAGGCCCCTCTGGCTCCTATCCAACATTGGTTCTTCGAGCATTTCAGCCAGCGCCCGCATCATTGGAACACCTCTATGATGTTGGAGATTCATGGAGCGTTGGATGCTGACGTTTTGGCCCAAGCGGCCCGGGCCTTGCAGGAGCATCATCATGCATTGCGATTGCGATTTACCCAGCAGCAGGATCGATGGCTGCAATATCTGACCGAAGACCCTCAGGATGAACCTTTTGTGGTGGTGGATCTCGAGGAGGTGGAGGATGATAAACTGAGTCAGACAATCGAGGACCATGCTACGCGCCTCCAGGCCAGCCTGAATATTCTGACAGGTCCTGTTTTCCGTGTGGTATTCTTCAATCCGGGTGCAGGACGTCCCGCCCGTCTGTTATTTATCTTCCATCATCTCACCATCGACGGCATTTCCTGGCGAATCATTCTCGAAGATTTCATGCTCCTTTATCGCCAGCTCGATCGAGGCCGTACGCCCCGGTTGCCTGCCCCCACCACGTCCTTCCTGCTTTGGGCCCGGCGTTTGCACGAGTACGCCCAGACTAAAGAGGTGCGAGATGAGCTCGATTTTTGGTTGCAGCTCAAAGATGTTGCCCCCGCCCGCCTGCCTGCGGAGAATCCTCAAGGCGATAACACCTTCGGCGATGCGGAAAATCTTACCGTCTCGTTGGATGCGAAACAAAGCCACCGCTTGCTGACGGAACTTCCGGCCCGCACTGGCGTCAAGACCAACGAAGCCTTACTCACCGCACTGGTGCGATGGCTGGGACGTTACAATGAGGGCAATCAGTGGCTCATCGAGATGCGCGGACATGGACGGGAGGATATCTTCCCCGAGTTGGACATCTCCCGCACCATCGGCTGGTTCACCACCAGTTTCCCGGTGATGTTGCGGTTGGATCGGGGCGCGTCAGTGGCTGAACAAGTGCAACAGACGCGTTCCCTCCTGGAAAATTTACCTAATTCGGGCATCGGTTATGGGCTTTTGCGTTATCTGCATGAGGATGAGCTGGTGCGACGTCAGATGTCCACCATCCCTGCCCCTGAGATTAGCTTCAACTATTTTGGCGTCTTTGGCAGCCGCAGCCAGCATCATGGCGTAGACGCAAGAAGAGGCAAACGCTCGGGGCGGCTGACTGCTCTGATGACTCAGGCTCGTAAAACACTTAGCAGCGTCATTCCCCGAAGGATGCGCATGGCAGAGGAGAAAGTGGGGCCAGAGCAAGACCCGGCCAGTACTCGGGCTTCAGCCATCAGCATCATCACCATCGTTAGCGAAGGTGAATTGCATATCCGATTCGTTTACAGCCGTAAGCAATATCGGCGAGAGACCATCCAGCAATGGGCTGAACAATATGAGCAGGAAATCGTTCAGTTGCTTTCCCATCTGTTAGATGAGCGTGCTCACAAGGGCGTCTTTTTGAACGCACACCACAGACGATCGGACGATTGAAAAACAAAGATTGGAGGATCGTGTAACGATTCTTTCTGGCTGAGTGAATTCATTAGTTATCGGTTACTACTAAGGTAGCCCGGCTGGAAACCACGAAGACACGAAGCCACAAAGGCACGAAGAAAAGAAAAAGCTTTGAAATTCGTGGTGTTCTTAGTGTCTTTGCGCCTTTGTGGTGATTGAAGTCGGGTACGTTAGTAGTTACGATGTTTCTATGGTTTTTGTGAATTTGATGAGCTCTTGGCTGCGCGTCTTGGGGTTACAAAAAATTAGCTGAAAGCCAATAAGCGATTGGATTGCGTGAATATTTGATAAAAAAAAGATGTATTTGCGGAAGAACCTTTGTTTGCGTGGGGACGATGTTTGACAAAATCGCATATCGCGTTATACTTGTACGATTATCGGTGAGCGTCCCTGCCTGACGATCATCGGTGTCTTGACAAGTCGTTCCTTTACTCTCATCCCACTCAAAAGGAGAAGAAGAGCGTATGAAGAAGAAGTGGATTCTTATTGTCCTGCTGGTGTTGGTTGCCTCGCTGGCTTTGGTTGCCTGTGGCGGCGGCAAAGCGACGGAGGCTCCCAAGCCCACCGAGGCTCCCAAGCCCACCGAGGCTGCCCCGGCCGAGCAACCCACCAAGGAAATTTCTGAAGACATGAGCTGTGACGATCCTCTGGGTTGCGTCACCATCGGTCCCAACGATCCCGTTCGCATCGGTTATGCGTTGGTCGTCAGCGGTCCCAACGAGTCGTTGGGCGTGGACTCACGGCGTGGTATTGAGATCGCCATTGATGATCGTGGAGGCGAGCTGATGGGGCACAAGATCGAGCTCATTGGCGAAGACTCCCAGTGCTCCGCGGAGGGTGGACAGACCGCGGCCACCAAGCTGGCCTCTGATAGCACCCTGTTGGGCGTCATTGGCACCAACTGCTCCAGCGCTGGCGAACCTGCCGCTGCTATCCTC
>CAZYSY010000096.1:0-6447 GCA_964650295.1 uncultured Caldilineales bacterium
GCATGAGATAGCGCCCCGTCTGTACGCCAGGTTGCCATTTCAGCAGAGAAACGGGCATGATGGAAGGATGAAGGTGGTGGAGATAGAGCGGAGATGAGGGGGCGTGAAATATAAAGCGTCAAACGCCAATCTCCGCCATAAACGGGCAGAGCTGACGTTTGACGCTGGACATATGACGGGGTTGGAGGCGGGTCAGTTGTCCCGAACCGCTTCATCGGGTGGATTCTCTACTTGGAGGGTAATTTGGAGCGGCGCTCCACTACCCGCACCATCATCGAGAGGAACAGGGTCATAATCAGGTAGAGGATCATCACCGAGTTGAAGCCCTCGAAGGCCCGGAAGTTGCGGGAAATCCACAACCGGCCCGATTGCAGCATCTCGGGCAGAGCGATGACCGAGATCAGCGAAGTGTCTTTGAGCATGGCGATGAGATCGTTGCCCAGAGGGGGCAAGATCAGGCGGATGGCCTGGGGCAGGATGACCAGGCGCATGGCCTGGAAGTAGGTCATGCCAATGGAGCGGGCCGCTTCCATCTGCCCTTTGGGGATGGATTGGATGCCCGCGCGGAAGACCTCGGCCATGTATGCCCCATAGCCGAAGGAAAGGCCGATGATGGCCGCAGGTAGGCCGCGCAAGTCGATATTGCCGTTAGTGGCGTTGCGGATGGCGGGCGTGACTGCAAAGCCCATGTAGAGGATGATGACCAGCATGGGCACGCCGCGCACAATCTCCACGTAGAGGGTGGAGAGGGTATAGGGCATGGCCGGAAGCAGCGCAAAGATCGCCTCGGTGACGACAAAAACAATGGCGGCAGTGATCGGCGTGCGCCATTGTGGCATGACGACCATCAGCAAGATGAAGAATAATATGCCAAAACCTAATCGTTTCAAAACGCCCGGACGCAGGTCTGGCGAGCCATCGGCCACGCGCATGATGCCAAAGATAAGGCCCAGCACCAATGCCACCAGGAAGGAGATGATGGTCACCTTGATGGTCATCATCACCCCGCGAGCGTTCCAGATGCGCTGTAGAATGCGCAAAGGTTGCTCGCTGAAGTCGTCGATGAGAATGACGTTTTTCACGCCAGCAGGAGCGATGCCCGAGAGCGTGGGCGTGGAGGTGCTCAGCAGCACATATTCCTCCGAAGGCGATAGAGGCGGCTGCTCCACCTCGGGCGCATCTTTGGGGATTTCAAATTTGAAAGGGCCTTCTTTGCCCAATGGCGTCTTGTTCTCGCCGTAATACTCCACCCAATAGGTGTACTTTCCCGGATCCAAAGGAGTGCTCAGCGTATAAGTCCAACTGCCGTTATCCCCGATCTTCTTTCCCGAGATATTTTGAACAACATCTTGGTTCCAGGGCAGGTCGAAGATAAAATAAAATGCGTTTCTATAATAATTGTTGTTGACGATCGAGAAGAAGACAAGAACGGCAATTATTGCCGTGATAATGACCCACCAGGGCATGTGCTCCCATGGAATCGCCAGCCCTAAACGACCGCGATGTCGCGCTTTTTCGTCGAGTGAGAGGATGGGAGCTAGTTCTTCTTTTTTTTTGTCGTCCAATGCTCAACTCCTTTTTGACTTTTGCATTTTTAAAACAGCGCGTCGACAGCCGCCACCGCGGCTTCATAATCGGGGTGCATGGCAATTTCCGGGCAGTATTCGGTGTAACGCACGATGCCATCAGCATCGACCACCACCACGCCGCGCTGGCTCAGGCGCAGTTCCTGGATGTGCGTGCCATAGGCGTCGGAAATGGCCATGTTGTAATGATCTGAGACCATGACCGCGCCCTCCAAGCCCTCGGACCCGCACCATTGTTCCTGCACGAAGGGCAGGTCAGCGCTGATGGTGACAGTTACCACTTGCTCGTTGCCTTCGAAGACTTCGTTGAATTTGCGGGCTTGGGCCGAGCAGATACCCGTGTTCAGGCTGGGGACGAAGACCAGCACCCGGATCTTGCCCTGGGTGTCGTGGATGACATCGAAGGCGTTGGTGCTGAAACCGCTGATGCGGCCCGCCGCAGCCGGGGCTTTTTGTCCCACCTGCACGGGTTCGCCCAGTACGGTGAATGTATCTTTATCGAGTAATTTGACGATGCGTGTTGTCATTCAGTGTTGTCTTTTGAGATTGGCGCCGCGGGTGATAAGGTTGGTGATAATCATAGATGACAGTGGAAGATTTGGCAACCTCCATGAAACGCGATGGGGGAGGCTGGGAAAAGCGAATGGATGGGCGGTGCCTCTGTATTATGGTGTTGTTACATACGTTGTGAGCATCAATTGGGGGCTCTGAATTTCCAACTGGTTATCAAGCAAAAAACAGGCCCCGAAGCAATGCTCCGGAGCCTAAAAGGGATTGAATGTTAGGAGGCTTTAATGTAGGAACATGCCTAGAAGCCCAAAACCACCATAAAGTGAAGCCACAAGACCAGCAAAAACCACCGAAACCATGGACATCAACTTAATTAGGATGTTCAATGAAGGTCCCGATGTGTCTTTGAATGGATCCCCTACCGTATCTCCCACCACGGTGGCTTTGTGTGCGTCGGAGCCTTTTCCGCCATGAGCTCCCTCTTCGATGTATTTTTTGGCATTGTCCCAGGCGCCGCCCGCGTTAGCCATCATAATTGCCAATGCGAAACCCGCCGTGAGTCCGCCGATGAGCAGGCCCAACACGCCTGGCACGCCTAAAAGCACACCAACAATCAACGGTACAATTACGCCCAGTAACGCTGGCAGGATCATCTCTCGTTGAGCGGCCTGAGTGCTGATTTCGACACAGCGAGCGTAATCGGGTTTGGTTTTACCTTCCAAAATACCGGGCATTTCCCGGAACTGACGCCGCACTTCCTCCACCATGCCGCCAGCGGCTCGTCCCACAGCCTCCATGGTGAGCGCAGCGAAGAAGAATGCTGTCACTGCGCCAATAAAGACGCCAATGAGCACTGCCGGGTTCAACAGGGTGACTTCGTAGTAGGTCATGAATTGTTTCATGCTCAGTTCCGAAACGGGCACCACGGTTCCGGCTACATTTACTTCGTGAATTTTTGCCAGGTGATCAAGGCCATAGCGGATTTCTTCCAGGTAAGCAGCCAGCAGTGCCAACGCGGTCAGGGCTGCCGAGCCAATGGCAAAGCCTTTGCCCGTGGCAGCCGTGGTGTTGCCAAGGGCATCCAATTGGTCGGTGCGTTGACGCACTTCGGGAGGTAAATGCGACATTTCGGCATTGCCGCCCGCATTGTCGGCGATGGGACCATAAGCATCGGTGGCCAGGGTGATGCCCAAGGTGGAGAGCATGCCCACTGCGGCGATACCCACGCCAAATAGGCCCATCAGCGTGTTGTGTGCGCCACCCACAATGTAGAAGCTGATGAAAATGCCCACGGCGATGGAGAGCACGGGAATCATGGTGGAGTTCATCCCCACAGCCAGTCCCTCGATGATAACCGTAGCAGGGCCGGTAAGCGCTGCTTTGGCAATGCCTCGGGTGGGTTTATAGGCATGAGATGTGTAGTATTCGGTTGCTTTACCGATGATGATACCCACGACAAGACCTGTGACGATGGCCACCCACACCTGCCACCAGTTGGGCAGTTTGAGAAGATAGACTACGATGCCCGCAAAGATGGCGATGCCAACAGAGCTGGCGTTGACGCCCTTGCCCAGGGCTCCCATTAATTCAGCCATGGTGGCGCCCTCACGTGTGCGCACCAGGAAGATGCCCAGGATGGAGAGTAGAACGCCGATTCCTGCCAGCGCCACAGGGGCGGCCAAATATCGAAGTTGCATCTCGATGAGGCTGACGCCTCCCATGAAGTCGGCGTTGGCAACGCTAATGGCGGCTACGCCCAGGGCTGCAGTAGCCAGGATAGAACCAGCATAGGATTCATACAAGTCCGCGCCCATGCCTGCTACATCGCCCACATTATCACCCACATTATCGGCGATGGTGGCGGGATTGCGTGGATCATCTTCGGGGATGCCCGCTTCCACTTTACCCACCAGATCAGCGCCCACGTCGGCGGCTTTGGTGTAGATGCCTCCTCCCACGCGGGCGAACAGGGCTTGCAACGAGGCGCCCATGCCAAAGCTGAGCATAATGACTGTAATCTGGGGGAGTGGACTGCTGGCCGCTCCGAAGAAATCTGGGGGGAACAGATAGTAGAGAATGAGGAACCATGCTGAGATGTCCAAAAGGGCAAAGCCCACCACCACCAGCCCCATCACGGCGCCGGCACGAAAGGCAATGGTGAGGGCGTCGTTCAGACCTTTGCGCGCAGCATTTGCTGCCCGGGCTGAGGCGTTGGTTGCCGTCTTCATGCCCAAAAAGCCACACAAACCAGAGAAGAATCCCCCAGTCAGGAATGCGAAAGGCACGATTCGGTTTTGCACCGAAAACCCGTAGGCCAAAATCAAAAAGATGATGAACAAAACTACAAACGCTGCGCCCACCACCTTGTATTGGCGTGAGAGATAAGCCATAGCGCCTTCGCGTACCGCTTGGGCAATCTCGACCATTCGATCGGTGCCTTCGCTGTAGGCCATCACAGATTTGTAGAAGTAATAAGCAAAACCCAGGGCAACGATTGAGCCGATCGGGCCCAACCACCAAATCCAGGGAATTGGTGCACGCCCGGAAGATTCGGCGAATCCGGCAGCAAATGCTCTTGATGGCCCCAACATGACCACCGCCGCCAGGGCGAGAATGGGAAACAGAAATTTCATGAGTGCTTTCAAACGCTCATTTTTCATTATTTGGCTCCTCTTTAATGGAATCGAAGAAATGACGTCATTGTCAAATCGATTGCCGCACAACTCGTGTGTGGATTTGTTGGCGGACAGGAAATTTTACCGATGAATGACGCGATTTGTCAAAAACCGCAGTGTGACATATCCACAAGCTGTCGCAGATGTTATGTTGCAAGCACGAATAGCGGACGGCGTTTGAAGCCACTTTACAAAAAGGCAAGAGCGCCGAAGACAAACGGGAGCCGACATGGTTGTAGCGAATGCGATGAGAAGAGGCGCCACTGTCTCTTCTTTGTTTCTTCTCATATGTTCCTGGATCTACAGCCTCCTGAACATGGTGTTCTTGCATCGTAAGTTGTTCTTTTGGCCAACGCCTGTAGTGCTTCCCCGACTCTTGATGTGCCCCCTGGTGGACAAATTTTTTGCTCTGTTTTCGAGCTTTTTTTGGTTATTGGTTTTAGCTGCTTTAGCAAGGCGCCAAATCGCAAATAACAAATAGCGCTCCTGGTCGCCTCCAGCTACTTAGACGGCGGGAACCTGAAGCGCCCGATTTGATTCGGCTTGGAATGCAAAAAAACGCCCCCATTTGGGAGCGCCCCCTTTATGTCTCTGGTGCAAGATAATAAATTGGCTTTAGAGGCAATAGATCTCGGGCTTCTTCATCTAGCTTCTCCAAATGTTCCACCCACAACTCAAATAGTCTTTGCAGATCAACCAAAGTAACCTGACGATGTTGTTGTGTTCTGGCCTCATTGGCTGCATCTCTCGTGAAGCCTCCCGTACTCACGAAAAGCCCGACGTCATTATCGCCCAAAAGCGCCATGAATGATCGCAATGTCCCCACGTTTGTTGACGCTTGCTCACGCTTAACCTGCACTTTTATTCTTGGCGGTCTGGTACCCAACGGATCATTCCAGGCAAGTATATCTATTCCTCCATCCTTTCCTGGAGGGGACACCCATGAAACGTGATAACCCATCGCCTTTAGTAGCGCCGCCACCAATTTTTGTAAATCATAAGGCGGCATTGTTCGCAAATAGTTTTCTATCTCATTCCACGCCTGCTCCTCTGCCTCCTCAAAAGTTATCGTCACACTTTTCTCTTTTATCTCTTGATCATCCCTTCCTGCCGAAGACGCCACCTTACGAGACCTATTCCAAGCTCGGTATAATCGCTGTGCTTCTCTGTAAAAAATATCCGGTTCTTTGTATCGAGCGAGCGCCATCTTTCCTTCATCCGTAACTGTCCAAATCCCCTTGTCTTTTACCATCCACCCTGCTTTTACACAGTCAATTGTTGCAAAACGAATGATTCGTTCAAAGCGCTCTCCGCCAGAAGAATACTCTCCCTTTTCATATTGGGTAAGTTCGACTTGTTCACGCAATAGTGTGATCGCGTCTTTGGCGCGCATTCCTTCTGGGTGTTCTATCAAAATTGCGAACAGCTTTCTCAATAATTCACCAGTTCTATAAATTGTTACATCTGCCATTGCTGATCTCCTACCAGGATCGAGTGCACAAACTTTTCAGTACGCATGCTTCCTAATCATTTATGAAAGCCAGCGCTTGCGGCGCTTGTAGTGCTTGACCTCGCGATAGCTCTTGCGTTTGCCCACCTCGGTCAGCCCCAGATAGAACTCCCGCACATCGGGATTGTCGGCCAGCACCGCGGGCTCGCCCTCCAGCACGATGCGC
>CAZYSY010000097.1:0-17637 GCA_964650295.1 uncultured Caldilineales bacterium
GTGACTTCCACGTAGAGGTCGCCGCGCTTATCGGGCTTTTTCACGTTGGGCATGCCCTTGCCCCGCAGCCGGAAGACCTTGCCGTTGTCGGTCTCGGGCGGGATGTTGAGGATGAGGGGGCGATCCAGGGTGGGGACCTGCACCTCGCCGCCCAGGATCATGGTGTAGAGGTCCACGGGCAGTTTCAGGCGCAGGTTGTCGCCCTCCCGCTGGAAACGGGCGTGGGGCAGGACGTGGATCTTCAGGTAGAGGTCGCCCGGCTTGCCGCCGTTGCGGCCCGGTTCGCCCTTGCCCGCCACCCGCACCCGGGAGCCAGTCTTGACGCCCCGCGGGATCTTGACCTCGATGCGCTCGTCATTCAGTTGCAGCGTGCGGGTGGAGCCGTGGTAGGCTTCCTCCAGGGTGATGTCCACCGGATGCTCGATGTCGCGGCCGCGCATGGGCCGGGCCCGGCCTGCGGTGCGGGCGCCACTAAAGCCGAAGTCATCGAAGCCCGCGCCTGTGCTGTGGGTACGACCGCGGGCGCCCATCCCGAACAGGGTCTCAAAGAAATCGGAGAAGCCGCCCGCGCCGCCGCCGAAGATCTGCTCGAACTCTTCGGGCGAGACGGTGCGATAACTGGCTCCGCCCGGCGCACCCGCGCCCCGAGCGCCATACTGCTGCCAGAAATCCTCGGGCCGTCCGCCCGCGCCGGTGAAGTTCTTCCACTGCGCGCCAAACTGATCGTACTTCTTGCGCTTCTCCGGGTCGGAGAGCACCTCATAGGCCTCGTTGATCTCCTTGAACTTCTCCTCGGCCTTGGGGTCGTTGGGGTTGGTGTCAGGATGGTTTTCGCGGGCCAGCTTGCGGTACGCCTTTTTTATCTCTTTCTCGGTCGCGTTTTTCGATACGCCGAGGATTTTGTAGTAGTCCTTGTATTCCATATGCGATGAGTCCTCTCAGTTAGGATATTTTGCGTCAACGGGAAACGTGGAGTTGCGGAAACGGAACGCCCGCCACTCATGAAATCCAGCGGGGACTTTCACGCTTCACGTCTCACGCATCACGCATTACTGCGCCACCAGCACGCGGGCGGGGCGGATGACCCGGCCATCGATAGTATAGCCCCGCTGCATGACTTTGGCTACATGCCCGCTGGGCGTGTCGGGATCATCGATGACGCCCACGGCCTCGTGCAGCTCCGGGTTGAATTCTTCGCCAGCGGGGTCGATGACCTGCACGCCGTACTTGCTCAGGGTGTCGAGAAAGGCTTTCAGGGTCAGCTCCACGCCCTGGCGCAGGCCGTCGTTGCTTTCGCCCTCGCTGCTGTGGGCCAGCGCGGCTTCCAGATGATCGGCCAGGGGCAGAAAGTCTTGCAGCATCTGCACGCGCAGGTCGTCGCTGCGCTGGGTGAAGCGCTTTTCGATGCGTTTTTTGGTATTTTCAAGATCAGCTTGCAGGCGGGCGAATTGCTCCTGCCAGTTGATTTCTTTTTGTTGTTCGATCTCGTCGGTGGAGATGGGTTGGGTGCGTTCTTGTTGTTGGGTCGTCATAGTGGGGTGTTCGTCCTCTCTTGGGATTTCCGGTGCGGGCGTCTCCGCCCTGGCGGGCTCTCCGGCCCGGCGCACCTTGATGCGCTTCACGGGCCTGCTGCGCCGGATAATGTAAGGGTTGTTGCGAGGATCTAGGGGATTGCGGTAATAAGGGTCGTAGGGCATGATTTCGGGGATGATTGCGAAATGAATTCGTAGCGGATGAAATGGGTAGCTGTGACCGGGGACCGGAGACCGAAGACGGGGAGATGCCCTCTCGGCTCTCGGTTCCCCCGTCTCCGATCCTGAGAATATCCAATCGTTCCACAAAAAACGGGCGGGAGGCCGTGGTGGCGACTCCCGCCCGCGTGGGCTGTTATGCTGCTGGGGAGGGGACGATAGGGGGAATCGTCACCGGTCTATCGTCCATCGTCCCCTCTTAGACTTCCCGGAAGTCGCCTTCGACGACCTCTTCATCGCCGCCGGTGGCGGGACCGGGCTCGGGGCTTGCTGCGCCGCCGTCAGCGCCCGGGGTGGGGCCAGCCTGCTGGCTGTAGAGCTGCTGGCTCAGCGCGTGGCTGGCCTGCTGCAGCTGTTCGGTGAGGGTGCGAATGCGGTTGGCGTCGTCGCCTTCCATCGCCTCTTTCAGCTCGGCGATCAGGTTCTCGATCTGGCCTTTTTCGGTGACCGGAACCTTGTCACCCAACTCGTTCAGCATCTTCTCGGTGGCGTACACCGTGCTGTCCGCGGTGTTGCGGGCGTCGATGAGCTGGCGGCGGGCCTCATCCTCGGCCTCGTGGGCCTTGGCTTCCCGCACCATCTGCTCCACCTCTTCCTCGCTGAGGTTGGTGGTGGCTGTGATCTGGATGCCAGTTTCCTTGCCCGTGGCTTTGTCTTTGGCGGTCACGTGCAGGATGCCGTTGGCGTCGATGTCAAAGGTGACTTCGATCTGAGGCACGCCACGGGGCGCGGGCGGGATGCCATCCAACCGGAAGGTGCCCAGGAGCTTGTTGTCCTTGGCCAGAGGCCGTTCGCCCTGCAACACGTTGATGTCCACCGCAGTCTGGTTGTCCTCAGCCGTGCTGAAGATCTCGGTCTTGCGGGTGGGAATAGTGGTGTTGCGGGGGATGAGCACCGTCATCACGCCGCCCAGGGTCTCAACGCCCAGGCTCAGCGGCGTCACATCCAGCAGCAGCACGTCCTTGACCTCACCGGCCAGCACGCCCGCCTGGATGGCGGCGCCGATGGCGACCACCTCGTCGGGGTTCACAGTCTTGTTGGGCTCTTTGCCTGTCAGGCTGCGAACCAGGTCTTGGATCATGGGCATGCGGGTGGAACCGCCCACCAGGATGACCTCGTTCAGGTCGCCCGTCTTCAGACCGGCGTCGCGCAGGGCCTGCTCGAAGGGGCCGCGGCAGCGTTGCACCAGGTCTTCTGTCAGTTGCTCGAATTTGCTGCGGGTCAGCTTCAGTTGCAGATGCTTGGGACCAGAGGCGTCGGCAGTGATGAAGGGCAGGTTAATCTCGGTCTCCTTGACGCTGGAGAGCTCGATCTTGGCTTTCTCGGCCGCTTCGCGCAGCCGCTGCAGGGCCTGACGATCATTGCCCAGGTCGATGCCCTGGTCTTTCTTGAATTCCTGCACCATCCACTGCACGATGCGCTCATCCCAGTCGTCGCCACCCAGATGGGTGTCGCCGGCGGTGGATTTCACTTCGATAACGCCATCGCCCACTTCCAGGACGGAGACGTCGAAGGTGCCGCCGCCCAGGTCGAAGACCAGGATGGTCTCTTCTTTCTTCTTGTCCAGCCCGTAGGCCAGGGCTGCGGCGGTGGGCTCGTTGATGATGCGCTTCACTTCCAGGCCCGCGATCTTGCCTGCGTCTTTGGTGGCCTGACGCTGGCTGTCGTTGAAGTATGCGGGCACGGTGATGACGGCCGCAGTGACCGGCTCGCCCAGATAAGCTTCCGCATCCTTCTTCAGCTTGGCCAGGATCATGGCGCTGATTTCCTGCGGGGTGAAGGTCTTGCCCACCACAGGCGCCTCAACCCGGGCGTCGCCGTTGGGGCCGGGTACGATTTTATAAGGCACCATCTCCATGGTGCGTTTGGTCTCTGGGTCTTCGAAACGTCGGCCCATGAGGCGTTTGATGGAATAGAAAGTGTTTTCGGGGTTGACGATGGCCTGACGCTTGGCGGTAGTGCCCACCAGTCGTTCGCCATTTTTATTGAACGCGACCACGGAAGGGGTCGTGCGACCACCCTCTGCATTGGGAATCACCGTCACATCACCGCCTTCCATCACGGCGATAACGCTGTTGGTGGTGCCGAGGTCGATACCTACGATTTTAGCCATTGTTCAAAAATCCTCCTCAGGCTCAGATTGGTTTCAGGTGATAATTGCTTGCGGGCATGATAAAACATCCGCCCGATGACTTACTGTTACTAGCATACCGACCGAGTATATGCAGGGTATTAGGATTGCATTAGCGAAGTATATGAGATGGAATGTTTGACTGTCGCAATTCCAAATTTGCCACTTCTTCAAAGCCCCCTCCTAGCCATCCCCGCTTCGGTTACCGTTTTGCCGGGAATGAGTCCGACGATGGCTCAAAAGTTTTATCATGAATAATCAGGGAAGGGGCTAAACTGAGTCAGGAATGTTCAAAGTCGGCGGATTTTTCTTAACTCATGTTATGCATTCGCCAGCCAATAGCCCTGAACGAGGCGCCCTGCGCTTACGACTCAACCATGGTCCATAAGACGAAAGGACGAATATAGGCGGTAGACATTTTCCTCCTTTTGTTTACCTTCGGTCTCTGGTCGGCATTTCTTGGGAGTTTCTGGTGGCTGCATTGCGAAGCAGCTTTGCTTGGGGACTGTGCGCAGTGTCAGTTTTTAAAATTCAGTAGATCGCGATTTGCCATGATGCGCAGAGCCGGATCACGGATCCGGCGGTGATTCGAGCGTCAAACCCGCCGGATTGCGAATCCGGCTGGACACATACTCTCGCAATCGTGATCTACTGAAATTGAAGTTGTTGGTTCGGATGTTTGGCAACGGGCGTGCTATACTTGGTGTGCATAAAGTTGTCTGATGTTGATTCTGTTTTTGGTTTGTTGTGAAGCTTTCAAGCGAAGGCTTGTGTTATCCTCCCCATTCATGCTGTGCTTTCATTACTGACATGCCATCCGATCTTCTAGCTCTTGAACTTACATTTGTAGAACTGTTGCTGCTGGTTTTTGTGGTGGCAATGGTGGTGCATCGCATCAGGTTGCCTTACACTGTTGCATTGGTCTTGGTGGGGTTGGGGCTTTCGTTTCAGAATGTCATTCATTTTGAGCTGACGCCTGAGATCATCCTCATGTTGTTTCTGCCGCCGTTGGTATTCGAGGCGGCGCTGCATATCGACTATGGCATCTTCCGCAAAGTGGCGACGCCTGTTCTGCTGCTGGCGATTTTCGGGGTGCTTATCACCATCGCCGTCATCTGGGGGCTGTTGACGGCTACGGGCCTGCTGGATTGGCAGACCGCTCTCATTTTTGCCGCGCTCATCGCTGCAACCGATCCGGTGGCGGTGGTCTCGTTATTCAAGGCTTTGGGCGCGCCCAAACGACTTTCGACGTTGGTTGAGAGTGAGAGTTTGTTCAACGATGCGACGACCATTGTGGTTTTTCACATCGTGGTGGGGGCTGTATTGATGGGCGATGGAGCGTTTCATCTGAATTGGACTCACGCATTGCTCCGATTCGCCACTGTTGCCTTTGGCGGCATCTCCATTGGCGTTGCATCAGGCATTGTGGCCAATTTTATTTTTGCCCGGGTGGATGATCACCTCATCGAGATCACCCTGAGCACCATTGTGGCCTATGGTGCTTATCTGCTGGCCGAGCAGTTTCATCTGAGCGGCGTATTGGCTGTGGTTTTTGCCGGTATGCTCATTGGCAATCGCAGTAGCCGGAATATGTCTCCCACGACGCGGATGATGTTGGCAAATTTTTGGGAGTACATTGCTTTTTTGGTCAACAGTCTTGTGTTTATACTTATCGGCATGCAGGTGGTGGTGCCCAGGTTCGGTAATCAGGTGTATGTTTTGATTTTCGTGGTGGTCGTCGTGGTGCTCATCAGCCGCGCCGTGACGGTGTATGGGCTTAGTTTCATTAGTAAGCTGTTGGGAAGTAAGGTGAAGATGTCGTACCAGCATGTGCTGTTTTGGGGCGGGTTGCGCGGTGCGGTTAGTCTGGCTCTGGCCCTCAGTCTCAGCCGTAGTGTGCCTAATCGTGATCTGATCCTCACCCTCACCTTCGCCGTGGTGTTGTTTACTCTACTGGTGCAGGCCACGACTATTGGCCCGTTGCTGCGCAGACTGGGCTTGGCTGGCCAGTCGGAGACAGAAAAGGAATATGAACGCATCCACGCCCGCCTGCTTGCTGCTCGCGCCGCCTATAATCGCATGAAAGGCCAATACGCGGTCGGCGTCATTGATCCCACGGCCTGGCAAAAGGTGGAGCAAGACCTGAAGGCCCGTATCCGAGACCTGAGTGAGGAGCAGCGGGCCTTTGCCGAGGCCAATCCTGATTTGGTGGCCCGTATCACTTCCTCTCTGCAGCGAGAATCACTCCTGATTCAGCGAGCGCATATTAGCGATTTGGAGCGAGAGGGTATGATCAGCGATGATGTGGCCCGTGAACTCATCGAAGAGATCGACGCTATCCTGGATGAACTTCGTCGTCCCGAAGAAAACCATCCAGAGGCAGTTTCTGAACCATCTGCCGTTGACCATAACAATCAACCTGTCTCATCTCAAACCAAAAAATTCGAGGTAAAACTATGACTCAATCACCCCTTCTCCCCTGGGACCAGTCACCTGATCCCCGCGCTATCCTCAAAGAAGTCGATCCCGACATCTTCGCGGCCATCGAAAAGGAGCGGCAACGCCAGCAAGATCACATCGAACTCATCGCCTCGGAGAATTACGTGAGCGCCGCGGTGTTGGCTGCTGATGGTTCGGCGCTGACCAATAAATATGCAGAAGGTCTACCCGGCGCCCGCTATTATGGCGGTTGTGAGTATGTGGATATTGTGGAACAGCTGGCGATCGATCGAGCGAAAAGATTGTTTGGGGCGGAGCATGCCAATGTACAGCCCCACGCGGGCGCTCCTGCAAACATTGCTGCATACATGGCTTTGCTCAAGCCTGGCGATAAAGTGCTGGGTATGAAGCTCTCGCATGGCGGGCATCTCACCCACGGCGCAAAATTCAATCTCAGCGGCAAAGTCTATGAGTTTCATGGCTATGGCGTGAGTCCAGATACAGAGATGTTGGATTATGACGCCATTCGCGAGCTGTCGTTGGAGGTGCGACCGCGGTTGATCCTGGCCGGAGCCAGCGCGTATCCTCGTAAAATTGATTTCAAAACCCTGCGCGAGATTGCGAATGAGGTAGATGCGTTGCTAATGGTGGATATGGCTCATATCGCTGGCCTGGTCGCGGCAAAGCTGCACCCCGATCCTATCCCATACTGTGATGTCGTGACCACGACCACGCACAAGACTTTGCGCGGCGCACGTGGTGGTATGATTCTGAGCACTGCCGAATGGGCGCGCAAGGTGGATAAGGCCGTCTTCCCCGGTCTGCAGGGCGGCCCGTTACTGCACCAGATCGCGGGTAAAGCCGTGGCTCTGGGAGAAGCGCTCCAACCTTCGTTCAAGGTCTATGCCCAAAATATCATCGATAACATGCAGGCGATGGCGGATGAATTGAACGCGGCGGGCTTGCGTTTGGTCTCCGGCGGCACTGATAACCACCTGGTGTTGGTGGATGTCACGCCTTTTGGCATTGGCGGCGCCATGGCCGAGGATGCGTTGGGTCGGGCAGGCATTACCGTCAACAAGAACCTGATCCCCTACGACACCCGTAAATCCATGGATCCATCAGGCATCCGCGTAGGTTCTCCCGCCATGACCACTCGCGGCCTGGGCCAGGACGAATTCCGCCAGATTGCCCGCTGGATGGTGGAGATTTTACGCAAGCCCGATGACGATGATCTCATCGCCAGCATCGCCGCCCAGGTGAGGGAGATGTTGACCGCATATCCGGTGCCTGGTTGAGGATTGTTCTGAAGTTGAGGCCTGGGCGTGTGAGCGCATCTATGAGCGGCAACCTTACTCTTGCCAATTGCTCTTGAGCATTCTGAGCGGAAAGGACGGAGGTAGACGAATAAGATCGTCCATCTTCGTCCTTTTTTGTTCGCTATTGTTGCCAGTACTTTCTCGGTCGAAAGGGGATTGCGCCCAGGCAATACTGCCTATTCTATCGCCTGATTCAAAACCACGATCAACCTCCAACTTCGAAACATTTTGGACGGTCTTCCCACGAATTCATCGTTTTGCGACATCGCTTGGGGCATGATAATCTATAGCCATGAAACCAAAGCGTAGATTGCCCCTAAACATTCTGCTGGAATCCTACCGGCCCATCGCATTCTTCGCAGGAGAAATCCTGTTGGCCGCATCTCCCTTCCTTCCTCACGTTGCTCAGACGTGGGCGCAACGACTCACCCAACTGGAGGCCTCAGCGCCTCCCCAGGTTTGAATCTGTTCAACATGCCAGTATCTGTCGATATCCTTGCCCTGATTTTATTTGGCTTTATTGCTGTTATTACGTTTTATCTTCATCATTCATCTACGCCTGGGCAGGCGGACTTGATAGAGCAGGATGCTGATGTCTTTTACCAGCAGAAACAACTTGATCCCCTCAGTATGGAGATTCCTCTTACTGGTCTGGGCGAGGAGTTACTTTTTTCTGGCGGAAATGCTTTTTTGCCTGCTGAGATCAATCGTTTATTGCTCAGCAAGGCCGAACAGGATGGAGTGGATGTTGACGCTATGGGGTTGGCGGCCGCCATGCGGCCAGGACCAAAAGGGGATGTCGATAAGCAATCCTTGCGTTTGAGTTGGACGATTACCGCATTCGTTATCTTGTTAGGCTTGATTTTTCTTTTGCTTTGGATGCTAACTTTGATTTAGACGCTATCAATCTTTTGTTAATGCTACAATGAATCGTTTGCCTACTTTAACTGCTGTTGTTCTGGCGTTTGCTTCAGGAATACTTGTCTTCGGCAATTATTTTTGGAACTCGCCGCTGCTAGGTTCAACCAGTCAGTTTTTGTTGAAAATAGTGGTGCTGGTTAGTGGCGTGGCGTTGTTGATGGCCGCGTTGAATTTGGCCATACGCCATGTGCGACGATTCCGAGAGCGCGATGTCGGGAGTATGCTTTTGGTGGGGGGATTTGTTGTCGCTTTTCTGGTCGGAGTGGCTCCTGGAGGATTTCAGACAGGGGTGGGACGTTGGATGTATCATTGGTTGTTGGCTCCGGGAATGGCTGCCGTTTTCGCACTTGTCCCCATTTTTTTGGCCTACGCCTTGTATCGACATCTCGACCTTCATGATGTTGGAGGATTCCTTTTCTTTGTGGGAATGGTTGTTGGTATATTAGGACAGATGCCCGCGTTGGCTGCTCAATTTCCGATTTTGACGAATTTTCGACAATTTTTCTTGAATGCGCCTGGTGCGGCTGCATTTCGCGGGATTGTGCTCGGATTGGCCGTTGGTGTGGTGTTGGCATTGTTGCTGAAGGTGTTTTCCATCTTTACGGGGCGACGCTCGCAGACGCAGGTGAGGGAGACGGATTGATATGAGCGTTTGTCCATCTTGTGGAAAAGAAAATCCCCCTGATGCTGAATTTTGCCAATACTGCAATCAGCCTCTGGAGACGCCCGGAAAACCGCCTCGGTTACTCAGCCAGATACAGGGTTTGATTCCTGCAGAGCCCGTCATTACGTCGGGAAGATTGCGAGATTCTGATTCTCAACTTGCTGCAGGTTTGGCTGTTTCGAGCGGGGTGGTTTCTGAGAAAGGAGGGCGAAGTGAGCCTGAGACTGCGGTGGCGATCACGGGTGCTGTGGTGGATGACATCACAGAAGGACAGGTTGAAGGTGCAGAAGAGCCAGCGTTTAAGCCCACCCCACCGCCCCCATCACCTACTGTGGTTTCTGCACCAGCCCCAACGGGTGGTCGTAACGCCTTGGCCATCATCGCCAGCATCTTCATCGGTGTGATTTTGTTCGGAAGTATTGGGAATCTGTTAGCTCCTGCAACCCCCAGCGTTTCCACTTCCGTCAAAAATGCATATACTTTTATCGAGATACTGTCCTCCTCTTCGCGAGTGCTTTTGGCATGGGATTATGATCCTGCAACGCAAGCAGAGCTGGAATTACTGGCACAGCCGATTTTGCAGCATCTGCAACAAAAGCAGGTCAATACGGTGTTCATGAGTCTGCGACCTTTCGGCCCCAGCGTCGCGGCGGACGCCTACAATCTCAGTTCGCGTTTGGGCGCGGCGAACAATATGGTGGTTGCTTCGCCAAATCCTGTGGAATTCGGGTTCATTCCCGGCGAAACGGCGGCATTACGTTCATTGACGCTCTCCCCCGTCATGGCTTCCAACCAGCCAGTGCTGAGCGCTCAGGCCTCAGGAATACGCCCCACCGAAACGATTGACGCATTTGATCTCATCATCGAATTCAGTTCAGATTTTGCCAGTAGTCAACAATGGGCCGAACAGGTATCTGTACGCACAAAGAAGCCGCTGATCGTGGCCGCTTCAGGCGCCGTTGCGCCAGCTTTACTCCCATATGAACAAACTGGACAGATTCGCGTGCTGCTGTCTGGATATCCAGACGCGCTGGCCTACGAATCACTTATCGGGCAAAGAGGACCAGCCTATCAGCAAGCATCTGCGCAGACGTTGGCCTTGTTGGCCTTTCTGGGGGTGCTGTTCTTTGCGGCATTTCGTTCCTTATTTTCTAGTTCCAAACACTGATTGGTTAAGCATCGACTCATGGTTTCTTATCTTGGCGTCTTTTTGACATCTGTTTTGACTCTTGCAATTTTTAGTCGGGCTGTGCGTCCAAATCGTGCATTTCGTTGGACATCCCATTTGTTGTTAGGACTCGGTGCAGGATATACGGCGGCTGTCGTGCTCAAGCAGGTTGTGCTGGCTTCTTTTTCTCCTCGAGAGTTGATGCATCCTTTGCAATTTAGCCTGATTTTAATCTCAACATTTTTATCGCTTCTGCTGGCCCTGCGGTTTTCAACAGATGCACGAATTCGCGCCTGGGGGTTGTTACCATTGGGGATGATGACCGGCGTGGGGGGGGCTTTGGCTTTGGCTGGAGCTCTACGTGGCTCATTCCTTCCCCAACTTATGGCTACATCCCATCTTGAGTTTACGGAGCGCTTTCCTGTCTTGAATGTCTTGAGTATCGTCTTGGCGACGTTGACGAGCTTGGGGGTGCTTTTATATTTGTTGCCTGGTCTAGATGAGTTGGATGCTGTAGGGAAGGAGACCCGGGAGAAGGAGTGGATGGTTTGGTTTTTGTATGGGTGGCGTTTATGGGGGTATTGGGCGTTGATGTTGGCGCTCGGCGCACTGTTGGCCAGCACTGCCGGCGCGCGGTTGACATTGCTTGTCGGGCGGGTGCAATATTTGTTGGGGGTTTGGTTTTAGGGGTAATATACAAAACAAGGACATAATGAACTATCCGATGTGCGACTTTTCAGTTCTAAGAAGCAGGCTTTGATGCTCTGATTTGTTGTTCCACAAACAGACGAAGGGTCGACAGAACGAACATGGATGAAAAATGATGCCGATTTTATCCACTTTGGTCACTTTTCGTCCTTGTGCGTCAGCTTGTACAGCGGAAGATGCTTGATGAGCCCGCTGATGCGCCCAAAAAAGTTGCATGTTGGGTTTCTATCGTCATTTGGAATGCGCTTGTTCGACCATGTTTGTCTTAGCGCTGTTTCAAGATAACTTGACGAAAATTATTTTTATCAGAGATGAACGCTATGTTTTCAAAAACACATCACCTGTTTGGATTTTATCTTGCTCTTTTTCTAATTAGTCTCGGTTTAATGTTAGTTGTGACGTATTCATCCGCACGTGCGCTGCCTGCAGATACAGCAGTCATTTATGATGATGTTTTGGCTCCTGGGTGGGAGAGTTGGTCTTGGGATACCGATGTCGATTTCGCCAACAGTTCGCCAGTGTATGCGGGACATGACTCCATGGCTGTCACCTATTTACAGGCCTGGGGGGGGCTTTACCTACATACCAATACAAATCTTGATCCCGCACGCTTTACGACGCTTCATTTTTGGGCTTATGGTAGCGATTCTGGGGCCAATGCCATCGTGGTGCAGATTTACGATCAGAATGAAGAGGAAGCGGGAGATGCTGTAAGTATTACGACCACGCCAGGAACCTGGACGTTGTTCGAAATTCCGATTTCAAATTTCGATTTGCCGAACGGCGCACTGATAAGCGGCATTGTCTGGCAAGAAAACAGCGGCGCCCCACAGCCCGTTTTCTATTTGGATGATGTTGTATTGCTCAACCAAAACGACACCCCCACCCCCACGCCCACCAATACGCCTACCGCTACGCCAGGTCCAGCCCCTCAGCATCCATTCCCCCAACATGTGGTCTACTCGCCCGGCAGCATCAAACCCAACCATCGCTCCCAGAGCCAGCTCGATGACGATGTACAGGCCTTTTACGACTACTGGAAATCACGTTATCTGATGGAGGCAGGCACAACCGCTGATGGCAAACCCATGTATCGTGTTTCTTATGGCGACGCCAACCCCGATCGCACTGTCTCTGAAGGTCAGGGATACGGCATGGTCATCACCGCGATCATGGCTGGTTACGATCCCCAGGCGCAAGTCTATTTCGATGGCTTATGGTATTACAGCCGCGCCCACCCCAGCGATGTCGACTCGCGCCTGATGGGCTGGCAAGTGCCTCCTGATCCTGACTCCGGGAATGATAGCGCTTTCGATGGCGACGCGGATATTGCTTATGGATTGCTATTGGCCCACGCTCAGTGGGGCAGCAATACCGGCAATGTAGATTACATGGCCGAGGCCCAGACGTACATCGCCGCCATTAAAGAATCCACCATTGGGCTCATCAGCCATCTTCCTGAACTGGGCGATTGGGTGGTGGATGGCGACGGTGACGGATACAATCAGTGGACGCCTCGCAGCTCTGACTTTATGACCGGCCATTTTCGCAGTTATGGCCGAGCCACAGGCGATGAGTCGTTTTGGGAGCAAGTTATCGCTGCGGTGCAAAACGACATCGATGGCATACAGGCCAACTATAGCCCCGACACGGGCCTGCTGCCCGATTTCATCGTGCGCGAATCCGACACCACCCACGCGCCCAAACCGGCTCCACCCAACTTCCTGGAGAGCCCCCATGATGGTCACTACGACTACAACGCAGGGCGAGATCCTTGGCGTCTTGGCGTCGATGCTTTGCTGAACAACGACGCCAGGGCTTTCTCTCAAGTTCAGAAAATGGCGAATTGGATCGTGCAAAGCACCAATGGTAATCCGGCCGACATCAAGGCGGGGTATACGCTAGACGGCACGCCCTATGGCCACTATTTCACCAGCTTTTTTGTCTCGCCGTTTGGTGTAGGATTGATGACAACCCCTGCACATCAAGATTATCTCAACGACCTCTACGATCTCATCTATCAACGCCATGAAGATTATTATGAGGATTCTGTGACATTGCTCTCACTATTGGTGATGACGGGAGATTTTTGGGACCCTTTCGATGCACCTGCTGTCGCGCCAATGGACATAGCCATCATGCCATCGGGCGCGACAATGACTCTAGAATGGACGCACAAGACCGGCGACATGCATTATCAAATCTGGCGGGATGCGAAACCATACTTCGATCCCGACGCCGCGGGAGCGCTGTTGGACGTGATTCCCGCTTCCGGCGACGCCCAAATGAGCTACGATGATACGACGCTGCCCGAGAATGTCACGGCTTACTATGTGATTCGCGGGGTGAATCGTCCCGGCGATGTTTCTGAAAACTCGAATCGGGTGGGCGCGTTTCGCCTTCCCCTGGTTCCGGGGCAGTAGTCTGGTGCGTTGCAGTGTTGGGGACAATGTCTCAACGTGGCCCGGCCTCAGTCCTGGCTGCTTGAGAACGAAAAACATATTCGAATGAGTCTGTGATTTGTCATCTTCACAAAATCAGTCGATCTACACCGGGTGACTGCCTTCGTTTCGAAACACACCCGCAGTAGCTCCGAACTTTGGCAAGAATGAGCTGAAATGGGATAATAGCGGACATGAAGCGCTTTTCTTTGCGCCGCGATCTGGGGTTACAGTTGCTGGCCCTGTACATACTCTTCATTGGGCCAGTACTCATCGGCGCGCTGATTTTTGATGTAGCCACCCGGCGGAACCTGGAACAGGATATCCAGGAGGCAGATCTCTCGTTGGCTCGGGCCGTGGCCCTGGAAACCGACGCCTTCCTCACCAACGCTGCTCAAACGGTATACAACCTTGCGACAGATCCAGCTGTGGTCGAGGCGGACGCTGCAGGAATGCGTCAGGTTTTTAGCCATATCATGTTGGCGCGTAGTGATATCAATTTGATTTATCGCTTGGGGCCCGACGGCGTCATGCTCTACCACTATCCCGAAGGCCCCACCAGCACCGTGGGGGTGGATTTTTCCTTTCGCAAATACTTCCAGCGCGCCCGCCATAAGCACGAACCCTTTTTCTCGGCCGGGCGCATTTCGCCGACCACCGGCAAACCAGTGGCGACCGTGGTTATGCCTTTGTGGGGGGGGGACGGGCAATTTCAGGGACTGGTCGCCACCAATCTGGCCATGGCAGAACTCAGTGACACCCTGGCTGTCATCATCGGCGATGGGGGACAAAATCAAGTCATCAGCATTGTGGATGGTCGGGGCCAGGTGATCGCATATCCGGGATTGCTCAACGCACCTCTTGGCAAAGACACTCTGCTCACCGTACAACAAGGTGAAGATGTAGGGCTGCCCAGCAACCTGCTGCCCGATTGGCGCGATTGGCGCGATGGCGTGGTGGAGGCGGTGCTTCATGGTGAAACCGGCGCAACTATTTCCACCGCACCTGACAATAGCCAGTGGTTGCGCTCCTATGTGCCTATTTCGGTAGCCGACTGGGGCGTCATTGTGCAACGTCCCACAAAAACCGCTTTCGCCACCATCCAGAGGTTTCATCGCCTGCTTATGATGGCGATCACGCTGTTCATCATCGGTGGCGTTCTGTTTTGGCTGGCGCTATCTCGCCGGGTTATCTTTCCCATCGGCAAACTCACCGAATTTAGCAAACGGGTGGGGAGTCATTCTCCGGCTTCTGCCCGCACCGAGATCGATCTTTCTGCGTTGGCTCGGCGAGAAGATCAAATGGGTGAGTTGGCTCGTTCGCTCACCATCATGGCCCAAAACATCGAACGTCGTTTTGGGGAGCTTTCCACCCTGCTTGAGATTAGCCGGAAGGTGGTGAGCTCTCTGGATGTGCAGGAAGTGTTCGATAGTATTCTAGATGAAGTGCAACGGCTTTTGGATGCAGACCGTAGCGCCATTGTGGTGCTGGATGAGCGATTGGGGGTGTTTCGTATTCGGGCCAGTCGCGGGCTTTCTGAATTCTATGTGCGGCAACTGCGCATTGGCCCTAGCGAGCCCTATTCCACTGCGATGCGCGCATTGCAAACCGGTGCGCCGGTCAAGGTCATTGACTCAGAACGTGATCCAGAATATGCAAAATTCAGGGTGCGCGCCCGCCAAGAGGGATTTCGTTCGCTACTGGCCGCCCCCTTACTGACACAGCACGCTCCGCCTGCCGTGTTGTTGCTCTACTTCGATCAACCCCACGATTACACCGAAAACGAACTTGAGCTGGTTTCCAGTTTTGCCAATCATGCGGCCATGGCCATGGAAAACGCAGTGCTTTTCGCCCGTTCTGACGCTCAATTGCAAGAGCAAACTCGACGCCTGGAAGCCATTGTCGAGAGTTTGAACGATGGCTTGATTCTGGAAAGCCTGTCAGGTGAGGTGCTGTTTTGTAACTATCGGGCAGCCGAGTTAGTGGGGATGCGGCGTTCGGTGGCGTGTCAACGACAATCGGGCGAGTTGCTGCAACGCTTATTGCGCACGGCGGAACGCCCCGAGCAGGTGGCGGCCGCCCTGGCAGAGGCAGTGGAAAGTGGAGGCGCTCGCTATGTGGATGTGACCCGCATCGGGCCTGATGGCCGACCGCAGGATTTACGTATCCAGATATTCGAGGTCACCGACGCCCGTGGAGGCGTCGTGGGGCGAGGGCAATTCTGGCAGGATATCACCCACGACAAAGACCTGGATCGCATGAAATCCGCCCTACTTTCCACGGTTTCTCATGAGCTGCGAACACCTTTGGCTGCCATTAAGGGTTACGCCACCACCTTGCTGGCTCAGGATGTGGTGTGGGATGCAGCCACCCAGCGAGAGTTTATCCAAACCATCAGCGATGAGGCTGACCGTCTGGCTTCTTTGGTCAGCAGTTTGTTGGATCTTTCGCGGCTCGAAGGTGGGGCGCTGCGACTGCAACGAGAACTGCTTGATATGCGGGGCCTGGTGGATGCTGTGAGCCGACGTGAGGGGCGACGTCTGGGGGTGGAGATCCATGTAGATGCTGAGGAGGAACTGCTGTTGGTGGAAATTGATCGACTGCGCATGGAAACCGTACTGCGCAACTTGTTGGATAATGCGGCCAAATACTCCCCCGCGGGGCATCCGGTGGAGGTTGGGTTGCAACTTCGAAATGGTTTTTTGGAAGTCTCGGTGCGCGATTATGGTCCAGGCGTGCCCGAAGATCAAAAGACAAGAATTTTTCATCGGTTTTATCGCGGACAGGTGGAGCGAGGCCAACGGATTGGCGGCGCCGGACTGGGGCTGGCTATTTGCAAAGGCTTTGTCGAGGCCCACGGCGGGCGTATCTGGGTGGAAAATGCCAATCCCGGGGCGCGTTTTTGCTTCCAACTTCCCTTGCCTTCACCCCACACACAAGAGGAGGTTGCTCATGCCGCAGCGCATTCTGGTCGTTGATGATGAAAAACCCTTGCGCGAATTTGTGGCCCGCAATCTCAGTGTGCGTGGGTATGAGGTGTTGAAAGCGGCCAATGGCATCGAGGCTCTGGCCATCTTACAGACTCACCTCATGGATTTGATCATCCTGGATTTGATGATGCCGCATATGGACGGTTTGGAATTAACTCAGCGCATCCGACGCTCCTCCACCGTACCCATCATTGTGCTCAGCGCTCTGGATGAAGAACGGGATAAGGTCACGGCGTTGGATTTGGGCGCGGATGATTATCTCACCAAACCCTTTGGCGTAGAGGAGTTGCTGGCTAGGGTGCGGGGATTGCTGCGGCGGGCGAGCTGGCAGAGACTCGAGGTTCCACAAGAGCGCCTGCGGGTGGGAGATATCGAAATGCTAGTAGATCAGGGTGTGGTTATGGTCAAGGGAAAACCGGTGAAACTGACGCGCACAGAATTCGATCTACTTCATTACTTCATGAAAAATGTGGGGAAGGTGCTTTCGCATCGACGCATCTTACAACGGGTGTGGGGGCCGGAGTATGGGGACGAAGTGGAGTATTTGCGGGTGTACGTGGCTCGTTTACGACGTAAGGTGGAAGAAGATCCCGCCCATCCTCGTCATATCCTCACTGAACATGGCATTGGATACCGTATCGAGGGTTGACGCCGCTGTTCTGCATTTCTGAGGTGGCAAAGAGGGCGACTCCCTGAATGCCAAAGCAGCCAAAATGGTTGCGTGTTGGCTTTGTTTATGAATTTTTTATGATTTTGGGATTGGTTTTTATCTGATGTTTTTGTGAGCTGGGTAAACTAATAAGTAATTGTATGCTGTTTTCCTTTTCCACTTTTCCTATCGGAGGAAATTGCCATGTCTCGTAAATGGATTTTTGTGTTCGTTTTGGTGTTGGCGCTGGCGCTGACCCTGGCCGCGTGTGGCGGACAAAAGGCCGCCACCGAAGCGCCCAAGGCGGAACAACCGGCAGCAGAGCAGCCTGCGGCTGAGCAACCCAAGCAGGAAGCGCCCGCAGCCAAGGAACAAACTGTCGTCATTGGCTTCACGGCTTCGCAAACGGGCAAGTACAACGTCTCTTCCACCCGCCAGACCACCGGTCTGCAAATG
>CAZYSY010000098.1:0-8093 GCA_964650295.1 uncultured Caldilineales bacterium
CTACTAACGTACCTGACTTCAATCACCACAAAGGCGCAAAGACACTAAGAACACCAAGAATTTCAAAGCTTTTTCTTTTCTTCGTGCCTTTGTGGCTTCGTGTCTTCGTGGTTTCTAGCCGGGCTACCTTAGTAGTAACGAAGAAAGGATGAAACCCGCGGCAGGTGACCAAAAAACAAAATGCTCGGACGATTCTCTTCTCCCATCCCTCTCGGTGCGAGAGAGACCAGGAAAAGCCCGGCCCGAATTCATTCGACGAGACCGCGAACAGCGCGGGCGTAAATGACATAGCCAGCAGCAATTCCAAATTTAGGGAAAACCGGCCAGAAAGCGTTTATCTGAGGCTTCCCCGCCTCCTTTTGGCCCACTCCCCGGCCCTCCCCCGACACTCGCTACGCTCGCGTTCGAGGGAGGGAGCCCTTCATCTACAAAGTTTTTTTGCTCTCGTCGGGCTCCTCCCCCGTGCGACGGCTGTCGTAACGAGGGGAGGCTGGAAGGGGGGTTTGGAGCAATGACAAATTTGAAACTGCTGCATAGCCAGTTTTTCGGTTGAAATCTGACCATGATACACTATGGCAGAAAAATTGCGCGTTAGCGTTTCCTGTTCTATTGTGCCAAATCTGGCTCATTCACGCCACTTTGCATGCCTGTACTACTGGCGGTTTCGATTGCGATTTTCGACCATTCACGCATCCTGCTTATCCAGCGGGAAGATTTTCGCGTATGGGGGTTGCCGGGCGGAGACGTGGACCCAGGGGAGAGCCTGGGCCAGGCCGCGGTGCGCGAGGCTCGGGAGGAAACTGGTCTGGCAGTTGAGCTGACGCGGCTGGTGGGGATGTATTCGTTGGTGGGCAACGCGCACTCCCTGGTGACTGCACTCTTTGCCGCGCATGCGGTGGCGGGCGCGCTGCATCCGGATCCTCGCGAAATCTCTGATATCGGTTGGTTTCGCTCCGATCATCTGCCCGAGGATCTCATATGGTGGCACCGCCGATGCATCGTGGATGCCTTTGCTGGCGTCACTGGCGTGGTGTGGCGGCAGCAAGGCGGCTGGCCATTTCCACCCGGGTTTACGCGGCGCAACCTCTACGCCGCCCGTGATGCTTCAGGTCTGCCTCGCCCCCGGGCCTTTCGTCAACTATTCCCCGCCCCCGGGACAGAAGATGAAATCCAGGAGATCGCTCCGACTTAGTAAGCTGCAGAAAATGTCTTAACTCCTGACAGGAGTCAGGCGACCTGTCATATTACGAATGTAGACGAAGATAGACGAATGTAATCGATTGTCTCCGTCTATCTTCGTCTCTGTTCGTCATTTCTCAGGAACTTCCGAAGGTTGCATTGCGAATCAGCTTTGCCTGGGGCTGTGCGCAAGTAACGTCAGTTAACAAAATCGGCTAAGGCGTTTCCGGTCCATTGGGCGTCCAATGTCGCCATCCCGCTGCACGAGCATCTTGCTCGCGACAAAACCACATCTTCGCCTGCTGCATGGCGTAGATATCATCTATCGGCGTGACATAAAGTTTCATGCCATCCAAACGCGCCACATAGGCTTTGATTTCACAACCTGGTGGCGGTTGCTGGCACCCTTGTTGGCACAGGATTGGGGTGGGCGTGGGCGTGGGGAGCATCTTGCCTGAGATGGTCATGTTTTGCTGGGAGATAAGAAGGCGATCTCCTGGATGTAGCTCATCTGGACGCTCTAGCTCGTTGACTGCCACCAATATTTCGATGTCCGTGTGGGTTTTTTGGGCAATTGCCCATAGCGTGTCACCTGGTTGCACTACATAAAGATATGGCGTTGGCGTCAAGTCTGAATGAGGTCTGGGAATGTGTGTAGCAGGCGTAGCCCGCACAGGTGGCTCCGAAGGCATTGTCAGAGGCGTGCTGCAAGCGGAAAACAGCAAAATTGCAAACAAAGCCATGAGAAAGCGCACCATCGCTGATTAATCTCCACTTTTTTTGAACGCGTTGATGGTCGCGGCTGAAGCATTTTTTATGACAGGCAGTTTGACAAGTTGTCGTGGAGGCAGCAGTCGCGGTTGTTTGACCAACCGCCTCTTCTTTGGCGTGGTGTTGCACGCTGTCATCTTTCTGCTCGGGTATCGATAACGTTGTTGCATCCATCTCTGCGCAACAACGGCCTGATTCGTGCCCTTAGGCAGTGGCATGAAATAGGCTTCGATTGGGGCGTCTTTGGCTCCGGCGGGCAGGCAATACCCCCGCGTTCGACCAGCTGGCGGCTTCCTTGCGGTCTCGATGGGGAAGACTTCTTCGAGCATTCGTGGGCACGAGGGAGTGAATCTTCCTGGCGTCCAATCGCAGACAGGGACAAGCTTTGTGCCTGCTGGCCTGGTGAACCCTTTGGGTAGCGTCGTGCTAAGATAGCCAAGCGTGTTCACCAGCGCCGGGTCGGCCCAAACCGCCTCCATGATGTCGTGCCAAATGGGAGCCGCTGTATAAAGTCCGATGGCATTCTGCATCGGCTTGCCATTGCTATTTCCCGTCCACACCCCCACGCTAAGATAAGAAGTGAATCCCACCGTCAGGTTATCTCGCCAGCCATCGGTGGTGCCTGTTTTCACCGCGGTAATCTGACTCGTATCCAGCGCTGAGGGGCGACCGAACATGGTCTTTCTGGCCCGGGCGTCGCTGAGCACGCTCGCCAATTGATAAGCAGCCACTGCCGAAATTGCTCGTTGCGTTTTGGAGGCCGGCTCAGCCCGATACACCACCCTCCCTGCACCATCTTCCACCATCCTGATGGGGCGGAGTCGCGTGTAGACGCCTTTATTGGCAATGGTGGCAAAGGCGTGAGTGAGTTCCAACAAAGACACTTCATACCCACCCACGGCCAACGAGAGCCCATATTCACTGGGGGGGTTGCGCCAAGATTCGATCCCCAACTTCTTAGCCGTTTCTAACATGGCAGGAATACCAACTTGATCCAGTAACTTGACAGCAGGCACATTCAACGAGTTCGACAACGCCATGCGTAAGCGCAAAGGACCATAATAACGTTTGGTGATGTTTGTGGGACGGTATCGGCGGTTGCCGATCAGTTGATAACTGACCGGGGTGTCCCAAATCACCGAAGCTGGGCTCCATCCCCGATCGAAAGCCGCAGCATACAGCACAGGCTTGATAGACGAGCCAGGCTGGCGCGGCTCGATGGCCATATTGACCTGCCCCGCGATTTTCTTGTTGTTGAAATCGATACTTCCCACCATGGCCAAAATCTCGCCATTCTGGGGTTGCAGAATCACCACAGCCGCATTACTGAAATGGTGTTTTTTGCCCAGCGCTCGCACCTGGGCCCGGGCGATGCGTTCCGCCATGCGTTGGTAACGCGCATCCAGTGAAGTGTGCACCTGATATCCAAGATGGAGGCCTTTTGTGCCATAACGCTCAACCAGAATGTCGCGCACATAGTTGACAAAGTGAGGCGCGATGGGGCCTGGTCGCCGGTATGGATGGAAAAGAATGGGTTGGGAGCCGATCTTTCGGGCCTGATCCGCGTCGATGAATCCCGCCTCGACCATCAGCGTAAGCACCTGATGTTGTCGCTGCCGGGCCCGACGCGGATGCTGCAAAGGGTCATAGAGGAGGGGCGATTGCGGTAGCCCCGCCAATAGCGCACATTCTGAAGCCGTTAGTTCCGCCGGCGTTTTGCTGAAATAAATCTCAGCCGCGGCGGCAATGCCATAGGCCTGATGTCCATAATACACCATATTCAAATACATGGCGATGATTTCATCTTTTGTGTAGTATTTTTCGAGATCCATGGCCAGGCGCGCTTCTTTCATCTTACGAGAAAGACTCTGCTCATACCGTTCTGTGGGAGGCATGAAAAGCAGCCGGGCCAGCTGCTGAGTGATGGTGCTTCCTCCCGAGACAATGGTTTCAGATTGTGAGTTTTGCCAGGCCGCGCGGATGATGGCCACATAATCGATGCCGTCGTGGGTGTAAAATCGCCGATCCTCCGTGGCAATGGTCGCTTGAATCAAAAATTCAGGAATTTCATCTAGCCCCACGATGGTGCGCCGCCCCAGATCATCGATATCGGCCAAAAGTTCACCACGTCGATCATAGATGCGCGTTGTTTGGAAAGGCGTTTCGCCACTCAACCAGGTGATCATATCGATTACGCGAGCAGCGTTGGGCCCTGTTTGCGGGCCAGGGATATCCTCTGCCCTCACCAGCGAAGCGGGTAAGGTGGTCAGCAACAGTCCAACCGCCAACAACCCCCGCGTAAAGAGGCGTAACCAGATCCGAAGTTGTCCAATATCTGCCATTTTCGTCGCACAGGAGGTGAACGGATGAGGAAGGATCGATTTTGCACTTCCGAGTTATGAGCTTATGGGCCCAAAACAACTCCTCCAACGGGAATTCTATTTTCGTAGACGGAAACATTCCCAAAAAGATACGCGCAATGTGCGGTGAATTTCATTTTATGGCTTTTTCGGTTCATTTCGAATTCAGACAGCCCGGGCTTTGTCACTTGTGAGAGATGGTCCGAAGATTTTTCTTTCTTCGCGGCCAATGACGGAGCATGAAGGGGGCGTCTTAATTTAGGGGCGAGTTGTCTAATGATGCACTGGCCGAGTGAACTCGGGCTCTGCAGGCGCAGGCTTGAAGCGCCCGACTTGAGTCGGCCATGAACGCGAAAAGCGTCCCCATTTCGAAACGCACCCGGGCATGAATCGTTACATGCACCCTTTTTCGAAGGTGATGGCGCGCCCCTATTCTCATTTCCCCTGGGGCGTCATCGCCTCGATTTCCCATCGTGGCGATGGTTAGACTTCCATCAGTGTGCAAAGCCCGAACATGATGCTGGCAGCCGCACCTGTGGTGCCCACCCTCCCGTCATACAACGCCCGTCGCAGCTCTGCCAGAGTCATCAACACTGGGCGCACCTCGGCCAGGTCTCCTGCGTCGGGTACGGCCACCTGCCGTAGGCCCGTGGCCAGAAAGTGATGCCCCACGCTCATCCCGCGGTTGCCATCGTCATGGGTGATCGCCAACAGCCGCAGAGAGTCGGCCTCGTATCCCGTCTCTTCCAACAACTCGCGCCGTGCGGCTTCTTGCGCATCTTCGCCCGGATCAATGATGCCGGCCGGAACTTTGAGCACCACCCGGCCAGGACCATGCTTGTACTCCTCGATGGCCACCACCAGCCCATCGGGCCGTAAACCAAAAATGGCGACGTACGAGGGAGCTTCCACCCGCAAATAATCGGTGATGATGCGACCGTCGGGCAACTGCACATCTTGTTCATACACCCGCATCCAGGGCGGGCGATCCAGGATGAGCGCTTCGCGCAGGACGTTCCAGGCGTGGGGATCAGGATTGAGTCGAGGCATGTTGTGTGATGAACTCCATAATATCAGCGGTGTTTTGTAGCATGTCCAGGGCATTGATGCGGATCATTTCGCCCTGCCACACTGGGCCGGGCTCGTCGAACTCCCAGTCCCAGGGTTCTTCAATGGTGAGGTTGATGCGTCCGTGGGGGCCCAGTAAGGCCAGATCCGCCTCGGGGCGATCGCCCAACTCCACCGGATACCAGCACTCTACGGCCAGCCCCCGTTCTCGTACGGCGGCATAAAGCTTTTGTCGGGCCGCGGCTCGCAACCATAACTCACTCACATCCTGGGCTGTTAGCAATCGTTCCAGGGTGGTGGTGATGAAAGTTATGCGAGGTTGGCGCGCATTATCAATGGGCCGGGCCAGGGGAATGAGATCGCCCAACTCTAGTTTGAAATATGGATCATTGGCTCGGGGATGATCCAGTTGGTCGGGAATGAGCTCGGCCCGGGTAACGACATGATAACGCAAGATTGGCGCATAGTAGTTGATACGTCGTCCCTGCGACCCAAATTTTGCGGTCTGATACAAGGCCAGATATTCTGCCGCGATCTGGCGTGGCGCCCGCTTCACAGGAATGCGATACCAGTGCTCAGAGCTGGCGCGTTGGAAGTCTCGCAGGTTGTTGACCACAGCCACCAGCACAGGCGTCCACGCATCCATAGATGGGCCAGCGTTGTAATGGGGGCGTTTTCGCTGCAACTCACTCATCAGAAGACCTTGATCTGCCCTGTTTTTTCGAAGGATCGCAATGCGTTGAGCGCAAGAGAAACTTCTTCGTGCAGATTTTGGGGGAGGCTGTCGCTGGGGAACGCCTTCACCTCCCAGGGGCTTTTCCGACGCTGCGCGTCCTCACGCCAATGTCGCACCCAAAACAAGGTGCTATACATCAAGAAGAAATCACCATACATGGCGTCGGTCCGAAACTGACCTTCGTCGATGCGGGCGATGGGGGTTGGGCGTTCAGGCAGCACGCCCGCCAGTTCCACCAGAACCCGCCGGATGGCGTCGTATGCGGATTCATCATCTCGCACATAACCGCCCGGCAGCCGCCAACGTCCCTCTTGGGGATGCTGGATGAGGAGAATGTGATCCTCGTTGTTCCAAAGTAGAGCCTTGGCTTTGGGCTGCACCTTGCGGCGGCGTCTGGCGCGGCGATTGAGATAGGTGAGTAGATCGCTCAGGGAGGACATGTTGTTGAAGGAAAGAGAACCAGAGGTCTGCGCCTGACACGCAGATTATGCGAGTGCGTGCTGTTCCTGCCACTGCTTCAGCGCGGTCAACGCCCGCTCTGCATATTTCTGATAACGCGCCCGTTTGCGTCGCACTCGCGGCTGCAACGGGGGAAGAATGCCAAAATTGGCTTTCATGGGTTGAAAAGATTCAGGATCAGCGTGGGTGACATAATGGAATAATGCTCCCATCATGGTCACCTGAGGCGCGACCAGGGGAGCGCGACCTGCCATCAGGCGAGCCAGATTGATTCCCGCCAACAAACCGCCCGCGGCCGAACCCACATAGCCTTCTGTGCCGATGAGCTGACCCGCAAAGAAAAGATTGTCCCGATCGCGCCATTGCAGGGTGGGGCGTAGCAGTGTAGGCGAGTTGATGAAGGTGTTGCGGTGCATCTGGCCCAGGCGCACGAACTCCACCTCTTCCAGGCCCGGAATCATGCGGAAAATACGACGTTGTTCGGGCCAGCGGATATTGGTCTGGAACCCCACCAAATTGTAAAGCGTTCCGGCCAGATTATCTTGCCGCAGTTGCACCACCGCAAAGGGACGCTTGCCCGTGCGCGGATCTCGCAATCCCACTGGGCGCATCGGCCCAAACGCCAGCGCGTCATCCCCCCGCCCCGCAATGACTTCTACCGGCAGGCAGGCTTCAAAGAATTTTTCATCGTTTTGCTCGAATTCTCGCAATGGGATGCGCTCAGCGTTGCGCAAGGCCTGAACAATGGCCCGGTACTCGTCTTCGTTCAGCGGGCAGTTGATGTAGTCGCCCCCGCGCTCGCCGCTATCGCGATCGTAACGCGATTGTCGCCAACAGGGAGGCATCTTAATCGACTCTAGCGTGACGATGGGGGCCAGTGCATCGTAGAAGGAGAGATACTCCTGACCCGCGAGCTCGCGGATGCGCTCGGCCAGTGCTGGAGAGGTTAGCGGTCCGGTGGCAATCAATGTCGGACCAGCAGGAATATCCATCACCTCCTCGCGATGAACGATGACGTGGGGATGTTGGCTGATGGCGCGGGTGACGTGGGCGCTGAAAGCTTCTCGTCCTACAGCCAGGGCGCCGCCAGCGGGCAGAGCGCTGGCGTCTGCGGCTGCGATGATAAGTGATCCCAGGCGCCGCATCTCCTCCTTGAGCAGTCCCATGGCCCGATCCACCGAGCGCGCGCCCAGCGAGTTGGAACACACCAGTTCTGCAAACTGATCGGTCTGATGCGCCTCGGTCTGCTTGTGCGGGCGCATCTCATAAAGATGAACGGTGACGCCGCGAATGGCGAGCTGCCAGGCCGCTTCAGACCCGGCCAGTCCTGCGCCGACGATCGTAACTTTGCTGGTCATAGATGGTGGTTTAAAAAGAAGATGGTAACTACTAACGTACCCGACTTCAATCACCACAAAGGCGCAAAGACACTAAGAACACCAAGAATTTCAAAGCTTTTTCTTTTCTTCGTGCCTTTGTGGCTTCGTGTCTTCGTGGTTTCTAGCCGGGCTACCTTAGTA
>CAZYSY010000099.1:0-3405 GCA_964650295.1 uncultured Caldilineales bacterium
AACTGAATACTGAACACTGAATACTCCGCTTCTCTCTCCAGGACAAACACTATGACCACGAAAACTATCTCCTTGACGATCCTCACATGCCTGACTGTCGCCTTGATGAGCGCCATCGCGCTTCGCCACGCGCCGATGCCCGCGCGGCCGGTCATCGCACGCACCACGCCCCTGCCTACGGTGACGCCCACTGCCACCCCGACCCCTGGCTGGTGGGATGAGACCGACTTTTCAACGCCGACGCTGCCGAAACTGCCGGGGGTGAAGAAGCCCGCGTTCTCGGGCGGCGTGGGCGGGCCGGAGCCGGGCCAGCCTGTGCCATTCACCGTCATCTTCTGTCCCACCGCGGGCGTGAAGATCACCGACATCCGCACCGCCAGCGGGCCATGGTGGCACATCTACGGCGTGGCCGACATCCCGAATTTGTGGTATTGGAAAGCCGAGGCGTCAACGGATGGGGAGCACTGGGTGGTGCTTTATCGCAGCGAACAGCCTGCCTCGGGCCTGCTGGTGCGCCTGAACCTGACCACCCTGCCCGCCGGGCCGCGCTTTCTCCGCCTCACCGCCGTGGACCGCACGGGGAATTATCCGGGGCCATGTGTCGGGCGGGCGGGAGAATGATAGGAAAAATTGTAATTATTTGCTCAACCCAAGTTGCGGCCTTGGGTAGTTGAAAATCCATGGCTTTCCCTGTAGAATTTGAGATATTCAAAAACCAAATCAAACAGAAGAAAGCCATGGATGAACAAATTGTACTGCATTTTGTTCTAATCGAGGCTATCGCCAAGTTCAACAGCTGATGTCATAGGTCTGCGTATGTTCGAACTAGGTTCTGTTGACAATTGGCAATGAATGGTGGTAATTGGCTTCAGATATTCACGAAAGGAGGTCAATACGCCAATGACATCGTTACTAACCGATGCCCAATGGGCGAGAATCCACACTTTTCTGCGCCAGCATCCACGCGCATACGTGGGCAAGGAAAGCGCTTGCCGACGATTTATGGAAGGCGTGTGGTGGATTCTGCGTAGCGGTGCCCGGTGGCGCTTCCTGCCGTGTCAAGAGCGACGAAGAATGTCCGCAGAACACCGATTTGAGATGTTCGCATTTCAATGATGAAAGTATCCGTTAGGGGCTTTTAAAGCCCTGTTTTTGAACCATGACAATACGAATCAAGCAGTCACCATCAGCGTCACATCCTTGTCTGTCTGATTTTGTGCGGGGCGTCCCAACAAGCCTGCCTTGCGTTTCCCCTCGAGCGCACTGCCCCGTTTCAGTGCACGACTCACCGTTTTGGGATGCACGCCCAGCTCCTCAGCAATGTCTTTCTGGTAGACGCAGCGTTCGTGAAGCCTCTTGATCATGTGAAAGTCTTCCTTGCTTAACATGTGTACATCCTGCGGATGAACATCCGGTGAAGGTACATTTTAGCCGATCTTGAGCGGACATCTTATTTCGGCGTTTAGAGGACTTTTACCATCGTTCCTGACACGGTGACCGTTCAATGGCTGGCAGAATTGGTGGGAGATACGGAGATGGGTAGTGATCCAAATTTAACTGATGCCATCGGGAGCGAATGGCTCCTTTTCGCACTCAGGGACGACGGACGATTAACGCTATCAAATCAGCGATTTTTCCTCCTCCATCGTCTATCCTCTATCGTCAAATGCATTGAGATCGTGCCATGGCAACGAAACGGAATCCAAACATCAGTCAAAAATAACCACTACCCAATCATTTTGTGGCGACATTGCGAGCCTATGTAAAGTTGGAATGACTCAAAGTGCAAACGAAACGGAATCACTATCAACTGAAGTCGTAACTCTATTTAAGCACTTTGCAACAAGCTTTCAAAGAGCTTCGCAAACTTCAACATGACTTGGCTCTTCTGCCGCTTACTGCGTAACATGAGTTAATATAATAAACACATTCGACTCCAACAATACTACTTCTTTTGTAACTTGTGAGGTCCATAATGTACAACGGAAACAAAATAAACAAAGAAATTATAGCCAATTATCTTCTTTCAGAATTCGATATCCTCCACCAACGTGCTGATGAGATTGAGCGATCAGTTGCAAAGAAAACAGATTTTTTTATTGCACTTACCACAGCCATTCTTGGTGGATTTGTAGTGATTTTCGGAAAACAAATGGATGAAAAGGTGACATTTTTTGTTCTCTTAATAGCATTGATACTTCTTCAAATTTTCGGATGGACAATTTTCAAGCAAAGCGTAGATTTGTCTACCTCATCAACTCTCTTTTATAGAAGAGCGGGGCGGATTCGACGTTGGTTTTTAGATAATTCTCCAGGCATCGAAAGGTATGTCCCCTTTCCAGTTACAGATGAACTTCCCCCTCTATATGTATCTCATTCTCCAATGCGGTATCTCAACACTACAGTTGTTGGAATTAACGCCGCATTACTCGCTCTTTTTGTGATGGTTTTGTTTTGGCTTTATGGTAATTTGAATTTTTTCTTGATAGGAATTTTGGGAACTATAGCTTTTATATTCATGTTTTATTTACAATTTTCATTCTACAGAAATCATCTACAAAAAAGGGAAGAAAAAGAACGCAGAGAAGGGAAAATTCATTTTCCACGTCAGCATGATGAGCGAAAAGGCCTTTAAATTTCATGGGTTAAGGCCTCCAGTCTGTTTGGGGGACGTTTTTGGGACTACTGTCCTCCAACCCCGCCATTGCCTAGTGCCTAAACATCCCCCACAATAGCCCATAGAACGCGCCGATTTCGACGCATCTGCCAAGGACGCCACGCCCTCCGTGCGCGTCCTTTCTTTTTACCCCTGAATACTGGCTATTGAAAGCGCTCCCCAATATCCAATCCCCCAGTCTCCCAATCTCCATCGAATCTCAGCCGAATCTCCCCCTCCTATGCGCAAGAAATCCCTCGTCCGCCCCCTCATCCTCGGCCTCATCACCTTCGCCCTCATCCTCCTGGCCCTCTGGCCCGAGCCGGAGCACACCATTGATATCGTCGTCGCGGCCCGCGACCTGGGCGCAGGCGCGGTCCTGACTGACGCCGATCTCGCCGTCGTCACCCTGCCCGCGGATCAGGCTCCGCCCGACGCAGTGAGCGACCCCATCCCGCTGGTGGGCCAGACCCTGGCCGTGGCCCGCTTCCAGGGCGAGGCGGTGAGCCCCAAGCACCTGGGACCGCCCGTGAGTCTGGGGCCGGATGAGCGGGCCGTGGCCGTGCGGGTGAAACAGGACCGGGGCCTGGCGGGCCTGCTGCGGCCCGGCGCCCGCGTGGGCGTGGTGGCCACCCTGCCCGACAGCAATGGCAACCTCTTCGCCAAGGCGGCCATCGAAAACCTGCGGGTGCTCTACGTCAGTCCCGACTTCCAGGCCCGGCCAGACCCTTCGCCAGGGCTCAGGGCAG
>CAZYSY010000100.1:0-4097 GCA_964650295.1 uncultured Caldilineales bacterium
GACATCTTCCTCAGATGAGCACACCGTTATTATGATTTCATCACTATTCAGACACCGCGCCGATAAAATACCCGTTTTAGTTATCACTTTATTTACAATAATCGATTTTGTCGTTTTGATCCGGGACGCGGCATCAGAAGCATTTTCGATCGGCACGATTTTGCATTTGTTTCAAGCCACTCTGAGTTTGATGCTTCGGCCAATCTTCTTCCCTGGGCCATCTCGCAAGTCTCAGACGCCTACAAAGAAATTACACAACTGCTTACCCCACAAGTTGATCCATACGGAAAAGCTCCCGGTTTGGGGCCGGTTACTGTCATCCAGGGATCCGCTGCCAACCTGCACGATCTGGACGACGCCAGCATTGACGCCATCGTCACCGATCCCCCTTACTACGAAAACGTGATGTACGCGGAGCTGGCCGACTTCTTCTATGTGTGGCTCAAACGCACCACCGGCCATCTCTATCCCGACTGGTTCGCCGCCCCCCTCACCGACAAGGACGAAGAGGCCGTGGCCAACGCAGCCCGCTTCGCGGACCTGGGACGCCAGAAAAAAGAGCTGGCCCGCCAGGATTACGAGCGTAAAATGGCCGCTGCCTTCCGCGAGATGCACCGGACGCTGCGGCCCGACGGCGCGCTCACGGTCATGTTCACCCACAAGACCGTGGAGGCGTGGGACGCGCTGGCCACTGCACTCATCAGCGCCGGATTCACCATCCATGCCTCCTGGCCCATCCATACCGAAAGCGAACACTCCCTGCATCAGGCCAAGAAGAACGCGGCCCGCAGCACCATCCTCCTAGCCTGCCGCAAGCGGGAGCAGGCGTCGGAAGAGCCGGTGTGGTGGGAGGACATCGCCGGCGAAGTGCGCCGCGTGGCCCGCGAGAAGGCCAGGGAGTTCAGCGCCAAGGGCATCACGGGCGTGGACCTCTACATCAGCGTCTTCGGGCCCGCCCTGGCCGTTATCTCCCGCCAGTGGCCTGTCTTCACCAGCGAGATCGATGAACGCACGGGCAAGCCCCGCAGGCTGCGGCCCGAGGTGGCCCTGGACCTGGCCCGGGAGGAGGTGGTGCAGCTGCGCATGGAGGGATTGCTCGCGGGCCTGCAAACTCAGTTTGATCCCGTCACCGACTGGTATCTGCTGGCCTGGGACGCGTTCAAGGCTGCGGAATTCCCTGCGGACGAGGCCCGCAAGCTGGCCCTGGCCCTGGGTTTGGACTTGGAGCGGGACCTGGTGCGCCATCGCATTATTCGCAAAAAGGGCAGCAGCGTGGTGATCATGACCCCGCGCGAACGCCGCACCCGCGGATCGGTGGATCCAACTGCCGAGAGCTTCCCCATCCTGCTGGATGGCATGCACACTGCCATGCTGGTGTATCAGGTGGAAGGCGGCCCTGCTTGCGGGCATTTCCTCAACCGCACGGGCCTGCTCAAGGATGGTCGTTTTAAGGCCTTGTTGCGGGCCATGCTCAACGCCGTGCCCCGCACCACCGACGCCAAGGGCGCCTTCCTGCGCCCCGAGGCCGAATATCTGGAGCGCATCCGGGCCGCGTTCTTCGAAGACATCCCCGCGCCAGCCGCAGAGGATGAGGAAGAGGTCTATGTGGACATGCCTCTGCCGCACCTTGATTGACGTATTCCACACTTTTTCTTGACCAGTTTTTCCATCGGAAAGGAGGCGTTCATGCCCTACAATGAGGACACGCGCATCGTATTGGCGGATATGATGCGACGACTGCGTGAAGAGAAGAAGGTGTCGGAACAGTTATTGTCGGGCCTGCAAAACCTCATCGAGGAGGAAACATTTGGCGACGCCACGTCTATAGCATCCTTGCTGGATGGAATGGCGGTCGCGGGCCAGGCGCAGGATGAGGAGGGGACTTCATGACCCCCAAATTCCATCGCATCACCATCGAAAACTTTCGGGGGATCGGGCTGGAGCAATCCATCCCCCTTTTGGATGGACGTTCACTGCTTCTGATTGGCGAAAATGGCACCGGGAAAAGTTCTGTTGTGGACGCCCTGGATTATTTCTTCACCGGCAATCTGGAACGCTTCAAACGGCAAGACGTCAAAACCAAAGAAAGCATCCTGTTTCAGGGGGAACGCGACGGCAATACAGCCAACATCCAATTGGATTGGCGCATCGACGGAAAAGACATCTCTGCTACTGGCAGTTTTCCTGCCAAAAAGCCCCCAGCGTCCGTTCCGTCAGAACTCCACCCGCTATTCGAGTTGGCAAAAGAAAGACCTTTCATTCTGAGACGAAAGAGCATCCTGGCTTTCATTACATCGACTCCGGCAAACCGGTATAAAGAGTTTTCGGCACTGATTGGTTTGGACGAATTGGATCACATCGAGAAAACGTGGCGGGAAGAAAAAAATAATCGGAACAAGGCATTTGAATCTGCGCAGCGGGAGGAGTATAACGCGGAGCAGGAACTGGCGAGCATTCTTCCTCCTGGCACGAAGCTGGACCATACTTCTTTGCTGGTCGTTGCTAACAAATGGCTGACATCATTGGGGCTGTCTGACATCTCCACAATTGGGGAAATCAAAGCGCGGTTGGATGAATTGACAGATGAGGATGAGATCGAAAAACGGGCTCAGCAAGTCGTCCAGTTGGAAAATCTGGCCAAGAAGATCGAGGCAATACCCCCACTAATCGATCAACTCAATACTGATTATCGATCCTTTTACGACGAGTACACAGCGTTTGTTCAGGATAAGGCGATTCTGGCAAATGCTTTGATTGACGCCTTGCTCAAAGAAGGAGAGCGGGTGCTGGAAGGGCAAAAAGATTTGGAGTTCTGCCCGCTGTGTCAACAGCCCATTGTTCATGGTGAGCTATTGGCTGAGGTGAAGCGGCGAAGGGAAGAACTTGAGACAGTCAAAGCACAACAGGATAAGCTCAAAGCGGACCGAGAGGCGTTACGTTCTCAGGTGAGTTCGTTACACCATACGGTGACTGAATTACAGAAAAATACTTGGTTGGATCACTACGAGCAAGCCCGTACCTTGATTGGGGAAATCAAACTCGCGTCTGATACGCTACGCGACCACACCTTGGCTGGTGAATTGATGCGGGATGATGGATTTCCCAGCCCGGAAAAGTGGTGGGCCTTTGCAGATGTCAAGGACATAGGAAGTGTTTTGAAAGAGGTAGCGGATAAAATTCGGGTTGACGCACAAGCCTTACAACCTTCCGACAGCGACCGTCAGCGTACTGAATATATCCGAAATCTCCAACAGCTTCTGGACAAGTGGAATGCATTAACAAAACGGCGCTCAACCAGCCATCGACTTGAATCGATAGCGGAACAAGTTGCAGCCATTCATCAGGCTTTTCTGGATGCCCGTAAAGATCGTCTGAAAAACATCGGCGATGAGATCACTGAGCTCGTAAACGACTTTTACACCAGAATGCACCCCGAAGAAGGCCACACCATCCGTATCCTTATCCCATCAGGTACGCGGGTAGGTCTGGATTCAGAGTATTTGGGGGTAAGCACCCATCCTCTAGGTTTGTTCAGCGAAGGGCATCTGGATACCCTGGGGCTTGCCATCTTTCTGGCCTTTGTCAAAAAATTCAATGGCGATCTTAAGTTGCTGGTGCTCGATGATGTGTTGACAACCGTCGATGCAGCACATCGCCAGCGGGTGGCATCGTTGTTGGGGGAGGAATTTGGCGATTATCAGCTCATCATCACAACCCATGATCGTCTGTGGGCGGAGCAGCTTCGCTCGATATTGCGGGCCAATGGCATCCCTCTCGCCACGTTGCATCTAAATCCGTGGGACGAAAAAGTGGGCATGAATTGGCGTGAGTATAAAGAAGATCGATGGCATGTGTATCGCAACGTAGCGAAAAAAGCGCCCGCATTGGGGATAGCAGGTGCGGGACGCGATCTTGAGAAGTTCCTGAACGAGATGCGTTTCCATCTGGAACTCAAGATGCCAGCGAGGTTCAACGATCAATATACCATCGGTGATCTTTGGGGACCATTCAAGCAATGGTGGGAGAAAAAGTACATCCCGAAGGAGGTCAAGAAGAAAAAAGATGCTGAAGGAAAAGCCCCTGAGGTGGCAAGTCTT
>CAZYSY010000101.1:0-25393 GCA_964650295.1 uncultured Caldilineales bacterium
AGTTATTTTAGCATAGGATGTCGGGGGACAGAAACGACCTATTTGAGAAGATGCGTTTCAAAATGGGGGCCAGCACCACCAACCCGCCGGATTGATGAACCCGGCTCCGGAGCGGAGCTCCCCAGGGCGGATTCGCAATCCGTCCGGCAAAAAACGCCCCAAAATTGAATCGCACCCTTTGCGCTTGCAGCAATTTCAGTAGATCACGATTTGCCATGATGCGCAGAGCCGGATCCGTGATCCGGCAGTGATTCGAGCGTCAAACCCGCCGGATTGCGAATCCGGCTGGACACAGACTCTCGCAATCGTGATCTACTGAATTTCAAATTTGACGTTGCTTCAGTCCCCCTTCCGCCCAGCGGGCTTCGCAGCGATAGCCCGAGGGTTTTAGCCTCGGGCGTGCTGCTGAGGATAACCAAATGCTCCAATTCTGAACCGCACCTTCGTCAACGTTATCGCTGTCGCGAGTCGCGGGCAAGCGTGATATAATTTCGCCATGCGCTCACTGGCAGGCCTTCTTCTTGCATTCATCCTGGCGGTCTTCGCCCAAAAATGGCTGGGCGAAGGCAACATCAACGCGGGAGTGATCCTGTATCTGCTGGCGGGCGGCGCGTTCGCCTGGTTCGCGACAGGCCCGCGGCAATGGCCCGCACTACCCCCGCGCCGGGGCTGGGATCGCATCGGCTGGGGATCGGCTGTGGCCGGTGCAGCGCTGGCCATCATCGCCACTGTGGGAGGCTTTGCTCGCGAGCAGTACGGCGGATGGGCGTTATGGCTGTGGCTGGGCGGCATTGCGCTCTTCCTGGCGGGCGTGTGGTGGGATGATCCCTCGCCCGAGCCGGAGGCGGAAGACCGGGCGGCAAAGCCGCTCTACGCGGGCGTCATGCGTCGCCGAACGCTGCTCATTACGCTGCTCCTCATCCTGGCTGTGGCCGCCTTCGCCCGATTCTACGCCCTGGGCAGCTATCCTCACGGCCTGCAATCGGATGAGGCCAACAACGGCCTCGACGCGCTGAAATGGCTTAGCGGCGCAGGATGGACGCCCTACGCAGAGACCAACGAGGGCCAGGCCACCCTCTTCACCTGGCTCATCGCGCTCTTTATCAAGCTATTTGGGCAAAGCGTGACCACCATGCGCATGGTGTCGGCCACCGCAGGCGTGCTGACCGTTTTCGCCTTCTACGCCCTGGCCCGGGAGCTCTTCGACCAGCGCATCGCCCTGCTCTCGGCCGCGCTGCTGGCCGCGGATCGCTGGCACATCACCTTCAGCCGCATCGTTTACGAGTTGATTTTGGTGCCGCTGGTGCTGAGCTTGCAGGTGCTGTTCCTGATCAAGGCGCTGAAAACTGGTCGGCGGCGCTGGTGGGCATTTTCGGGCGTGATGCTGGCTCTGGGTTTGAACACCTACACCGCTTACCGGGTCATCCCCCTGTTTATGCTGGCCTATTTCGCATACTGGCTGGTTACCCATCGAGATCGCGTCCGCCGGGATATGGAAGGGATGGGCGTCTTTGCCGCGGGCGCTTTGCTCGCGGTCGCGCCTCTGGGCGTTTACGTCCTCCGACACTGGTCCGTTTTCATCTCCCGCATGAATCACATCTCGGTGTTCCGGGATGTAGAGGCCGCCGGCAGTTACGCTCCCATCTGGGAGAATCTGCGCAAGGTGCTGCTGATGTTCACCCATCAGGGGGATATGGCGGCGCTGAACAACCTGCCCGGCGCGCCCATGCTGCCAGCCGCCGTAGGCATCCTGTTCGTGTTGGGACTCATCTGGGCCATCCGATGGTTCTGGAAGGAACTGCCCGCGCTCGCATTGCTCTGGTTCGGCAGCGTCATCAGTCTGGCTGTGTTCTCTGTGGCCCACGAAGCGCCCAACGCCCGACGTCCCATCGGCCTTATTCCCCTCATCTATCTGCTGGTGGGCGTGGTGTTCACCGCGTTGTGGCTGGCCTGGAAGCAGGCTTTTGGGGCCAAACGCACCCGTCCACTCTTCGTATTGCTAACCGTGCTGGTGATGTTCATCATTGGCGACAATCTCAACACCTACTTCCGGGTGCAGGCGGTGGATCCATCGGTGTGGTACGCGTACAGTCCCGAGGAATCGGCCATCGGCGACTATGTGGCCGACCTGCCCGACGATGTGACGATTTACCTTGATCCGCAGTACTACGGACACGCGGCCATTCGCTTCATCGGTGGTGATCGGAATGTGGAGACGCTGGACCTGACGCGTGACATCCCCCTGCGCCAGCCGCCCGCGGGCGATGCCGTGTTCATCATCGAGCCCAAGGATCGGCAGATCATCCCCCTGCTGCAACAGCTGTATCCCGACGGCGCATTCCAACCCCATCAAGATCGCTATGGCCGCACACTGTTCCTGACCTACACCATTCCCGCAGCAGCTTTCGATGAGGCCCGCGGCCTGACCGTGACCTACTGGGCGGGCGCCGATGTGACCCAGCCCCCCGTGCGCCAGGAGCATGTCGCGGCCATCGATTTCGACTTCACCCTGCCCGATGATCAGCCCCTGTTGCCGCCTTTCACCGCCTCCTACCAGGGCGCGCTGCTGGTTCCGGCCACGGGAGATTACCGTCTAACTCTGACTGTAGAGGGAGCGCAGGCGACCCTCTATCTGGACGATGTGGAGGTGCTGCGGGTCAAAAATGGAACAGCGGAGCAGACGCTGTCGCTTGTCGCCGGTTATCAGGCTTTGCGGCTGGATTACGTCGCTGGTGAGCAACCGGGCGTGTTGCAGCTGGCCTGGGCAACGCTTGCACAGTCCAAACCTCAGCCGATCCCGGCTGATGCGTTCTACTCATTGCCGGGCGCATCCAACGGACTCATCGGCGCCTACTACGCCACGCCCGATTGGTCTGGCACCGCGGCCTTTGTACGACGTGACCTGTTCATCACCGCCAACAACCTCTTGCCCGCGCCCTATTCGGTAAAGTGGGAGGGAAAAGTGGCGGCGCCGGTAGAAGGCGTTTACACCTTTGGCGCACTTTCTGACGATGGCTCTCTGGTGCGCATCGACGGGCAAGTGATCGTCGATAACAGGGGCCAGCATGGCGCTGAATATCGAGAGGGATCAATTCAGCTCAGTCGCGGCTGGCATGATATTCAGGTGTTGTACAGCGATCTGGGTGGTTCGCGAGTCATGGAATTGTGGTGGCGGCCGCCAGGAGCGACCAAATCGCTGCTGGCCAGTCGTTATCTGCGCCCGGTGACCAACGCTCTGCCGCACGAGCTGCCCTTGCCTGAACTACCGACGTTGCCCGCCCCACACTTACTTGAGCCGAAACAGCCCCCTGGCGGCCTGCAACTCCCCGACGTTCAATTTCCGAACGCAGGCATCATGCCCGAGTTCGCATCGATACAACCGCCCGTATTGTGGACCTATGGCAGCTGTGGCTCAGATGAAAATCAGTTGTTTCATCCTTCTGGCGTCACCATTGATGAAGATGGCATGGTCTACATCGCTGACACAGGCAATCATCGCATCGTTGTGTTGAATGATATGGGGGATTTCATCAACGCCTGGGGAGAAGCGGGCGAGGGACCTGGCCAATTTACAGAAATTATCGATCTCGACACGATCCCCGAAGGGGATATCGCAGTTCTGGACGCCAACCGTCAAGTGATCAGTTTCTGGACGCCAGAAGGCGCATTCTTGGACGAAATCGGCGAGCAGCTGGAGCTATACCATCCTCGCGGGCTGGGTGTATCAGAAGATGGATATCTGTTCATTGCAGACACCGGCGGCGGGCGGGTGGTATGGACGGATGAGACAGGGCGCCCCCAGGGCAACTTCGGAAGTCAGAAAGAACCATTTGGTTCAGGACAACCCACTGACGTCGCGGTGAGTGTCGACGGGTTTCTCTACGCGCCAGAACCCACCGCGGGCCTGTTATGGCAGATTCAAATCGACACGGGTGAGATGAAGGCCACGCCCGGGCCTGAATCAAATACGTTGGAAGCGCCACATGTGGCTATAGCGGAAAATGGACGCGTCTTCGTTACAGATCCGGAAGGTGGGCGCATATTGGTGTTCGATAGCGACCTGCGTCCATTGGTCGAGTTGGGCGGCCAAGGGGATGCTCCGGGACAATTCAGCCGCACCTTGGGCATTGCTGTGAGTCCGGGGATGCTGGTTGTGACGGATCCTGATTTATGCCGGGTGACCGCACTCCAATTCTAATTATGCGTTACTACAAAGGTAGCCCGGCTAGAAACCACGAAGACACGAAGCCACAAAGACGCGAAGAAAAGAAAAAGCTTTGAAATTCTTGGTGTTCTTAGTGTCTTTGCGCCTTTGTGGTGATTGAAGTCGGGTACGTTAGTAGTTACAATTATGCGCTAAAAAGTTAAGTAGTTGATGATATGAATTTGAAATGAACCTCGGAGACACTTCCAACTCATTTGACGAAGATCGACGAAAACACAAAGGTGAACGAAGCGAACCATCGTCCACATCCGGCAAAGTTGTTCTGCATGCGTCGTCGAAAACCGTCAGGATCAATCTTATCCATGCACTCCCTGTCTCCGTGGTGAAATGCTATTCCCAATAAAGCCTCGTGATTTGGGATGTGGTCAGAGCTGCCAGAAAAACCAAGTGATGGTAAAATAACAAGTATGGAAAGTCACAATCAGGAAGTTTTGTTCTCGCTGTTGCTCATCACCTCGCTGGCGGCATTAGTGCCATTGTTGTCAGCTCGTTTGCAGCGATTTCGCGTCCCCATTGTTGTAGGAGAAATCCTTGTTGGCATCCTCATTGGCAAGAGTGGTTTTCATCTGGTGGCTGCCGATAGCGAGATCATTCAATTTCTGGCCTGGTTTGGTTTTATCTTCCTGATGTTTCTCTCGGGATTGGAGCTCGATTTTCAAGCTTTGATCCCCACATCAGATGACGAGAAGCGTTTCTGGCAACGCCCACTGGTCATCGCGACCACCAGTTTTGTAATCACACTATCGCTGGGAATGGCGATTGGCGTGGCAATGCAACGCATGGGCATCACCGATGCTCCGGTATTGATGGGGTTGATACTCAGCACGACATCCTTGGGCGTGGTGATGCCCATCTTGAAAGAAAAACGTTTGGTGACCTCTCCATATGGACAGACGATTTTAGTATCCGCCCTGTTGGCCGACTTCATTACCCTCTTTTTGCTGAGTATCGATGTCGCCCTCATCGTCAAGGGCATCACGTTCGATGTGTTGTTGATCCTGGTTTTGCTGGTTGTGGTTGCTATTTTTTTGCGTCTGGGCAGGTTTTTGCTTTCTGTGCCCAAATTGGGACAGTTATTGCGAGAGTTGGCCGAGACCACCGCCCAGATACGAGTGCGCGGCAGTTTTGCGCTGATGGTGGCGTTGGCGGCGTTGGCCAGCGTGTTGGGCGTAGAAGTGATTCTGGGCGCATTTCTGGCTGGGGCCATTGTCAGCATTTTATCCGATCGCAATAACCCCGTATTGCGCGAAAAGTTAGACGCCATGGGATTTGGTTTTTTCATTCCGATTTTCTTCATCATGGTGGGCGTCAATCTGGATTTGAAAAGCTTGCTGGCGTCGCCCCAGAATTTGCTTCTGTTGCCCGAATTGTTGTTGGCGGCTTTTATCATCAAATTTGGCGCTGGCCTGGTGTTCAAATTGGCTTTTGGATGGCGCGAAACCATCGCCGCCGGGGCGCTGCTTTCAGCCCGACTCTCGCTCATCATTGCAGCATCCGCCATCGCCCTCGACTTGCATCTCATCTCCGAAGCGGTCAACACTGCCATTATTTTGGTGGCGATTATCTCCGTCACCATATCTCCCATCTTGTTCGACGCATTACTGCCGATCAAGAAAAAAACGCAACGTCGTCACGGCGCGATCATTGTCAGTTCGCGCGAGTTGGCATTGGCGCTCGCCAAACAATTGGCCAAGGCGATGCCGGTAACCGTGGTCACTCGTCGATCTTTTCGCAAATCCGATCTCCCTGATCCCAACATCAAACTGGTGCAAGGCGACGCCCGAGCGCCTGAAGTTTTGAAGGCTGCCGGCATAGAAAACGCCGCCAACCTTATCTGTCTGAGCACCCGCCCTGAATTCAACATCAAAGTATGCAAGATGGCCCGGCAGGATTTCGATGTGGAAAATGTCGTAACCTGGCAGCGGGAAGAAGGACGCCGTTTGGATGTTTTGGAACAATTAGGCATAAAAGTGGTTTATCCCGGACTGGCCACGCTAATGGCGTTGGAAGGCTCGGTGCTCTTCCCGCAATCCTATGATCTGATCTCACATCAAGCGGAAGATATGGAGATGCGCCAGGCGCGATTGCACAATCGCCGCTATTTCAACAAACAGCTGCGTGCTGTCAGATTGCCGGGGGATGTGTTGGTGGTGGGCATCCGGCGCGCAGCTGAGCGCATCGTTCCTCATGGAGAAACCGTACTCAAGCCCAACGACATCTTACTGCTCGTAGGTTCTCCCACCTTCATGCAGGATGCGATTCGGATTCTCGAGGAAGAAGGGCTCTAGTTCGGAGGGGTGATGCGAACGCGGTTTTCTTACGCCAACCTGATCCTACTCCTGGCCAGTCTCTTGGGCATGACTGCGTTTCTCTCCCCCTTTTTCGGAAAACCGCCCGCACAAACGGACGTATCGGCCACGGCGCACGGCAATGACGCAATGTTGATGTTGCTTCTGCTGAGCATCCTGGCGCTGGCGGCCATCGTGGCGGGATTACAATCGAATGAGATCAACGCCAAGACCCTGGCGGTGTTAGGCGCCCTGGCCGCAGTCGGAGCCATGATGCGCTTCATCCCTGGCCCTGGCGGCTTTTCGGGCATCTTCTTTCTTCCCATCCTGGCGGGATACGCTTTTGGCTCTCAATTTGGTTTCCTTGCCGGCCTCATCACGCTGCTGGCCTCAGCTTTTCTCACTGGCAGTGTGGGCCCGTGGCTGCCCTACCAGATGTTTGCCGCCGGGTGGACCGGAGCGATTCCTGGATTGATCCCTCATCTTCGTCCTGGCTCCAAATTGGAAATCGTCATATTGGCTGGAACGGGTCTGCTGTTGGGGATATTCTATGGCGTGGTGATGAACTTATGGTTTTGGCCATTTGTCTTCCGGCCAGAACAATCACAATTGTATTGGCAGCCAGGACAAGGAGCGCTGGCCACAGTTCACGCCTATGCGCTCTTTTATCTCATCACCTCTTTTGTGTGGGATCTTTGGCGGGGAATTGGCAATGCAGCCCTGATTCTCATCTTTGGCGCGCCTGTTTTACGTCTGCTTTACCGTTATCAGCAACGATTCCATTTCGTTGTGCAATCTGAAACCGTAGTTTCTGCATAGTTGCTCTGCCCCTGAGAGCGACGTATAATTTTAGGGCTCAATTGGATTTCATGAGATTCACACCTCTGGGCGTTGGACGTCTGGATGCTAGCTTCGACAGGTAGTCTTCCCAGGACGCAAAAACGGCGCTCCGCTGAAGTCCAAAAGAGCAAATTCTATGCACTAGCCCTGAGGATTCCCATTCTGTGGAGGTTAGCAAGATGAGTTTTGCTGAGATGATCCAAACTGCTGACTGGAAGAAAGAAAAACATGTTCCCGTTATCGAGGCGCCCGATGTGGTTGCGCCCGACACGCCCTTCAATGTGACCGTCAGTGTAGGGAAGGACATTCCTCATCCCAACACGACCGAACATTTCATTGCCTGGATCGACGTATTTTTCAAACCCGAAGGCGATAAATTCAGTTATCACGTGGGGCATTTCGATTTTCGCGCTCATGGCGAATCGGCCAAAGGCCCGAACAAAGGTCCGGTCTACACACATCCCACGGTGACATTCAGCATGCAGCTCAATAAACCAGGAAAACTGGTTTCTCTTTCCTGGTGCAATGCGCATGGCCTTTGGGAAGATGAAAAAGTGATCCGATTGGCCGAGTAATTGCCACTTCATGGCGTAAAGGGGACGGTTGTTTGACTGTTCCCTTTTTGTTTGCTTCATCCACAAGGAGGATGTCGTGCTTCTGGCGGGCGATCTCGGCGGCACGAAAACAATTTTAGCGCTTTTCCGCGAGGAGGATTCTGTTCATCATCCCCTCTTGCAAACGCGCTATTCCAGCAAAGACTTTCCCAGTCTCACCCGAATGCTGGATGCGTTCTTATCTGCGCATGAGGTCAAAATTGATGCCGCCAGTTTTTCTGTGGCGGGCCCTGTCGTGGCAGGCAAAGCTGACATCACCAACCTCTCGTGGGTGATAAGCGAAGAAGGGCTGCAGGCCCGCCTGGGCGATATTCCAGTGCGATTGATCAACGACTTACAGGCCACGGCCTATGCCATTCCCGCCCTCAACGACGACGATTATTACGTTCTTCATCCAGGCGAGCCTGAACCAGAAGGGACGATCGCCATCATCGCTCCAGGCACGGGCCTGGGCGAAGCTTATCTGGTGTGGGATGGCGTCCAGTATCGGGCTTATGCTTCTGAAGGGGGACATGTCGATTTCGCTCCCCGCAACGAGCTGGAAATGGCGCTGTTGCGCTACCTGTTACGACGAATGGATCACGTAAGTTACGAACGCGTCTGTTCAGGCGTAGGCATCCCCAACCTCTATGCTTATCTCAAAGATAGCGGTTACGCTCCTGAACCTCCCTGGCTGGCGCAACAACTTCAACACACAGAGGATCCAACGCCTGTGATTGTGAATACGGCTCTACAATCCGAATACTCCTGCGCACTTTGCTCCGCCACATTAGACCTCTTTGTCAGCATCTTGGGAGCTGAAGCGGGTAATCTGGCGCTAAAGGTGCTCTCCACGGGGGGCGTTTATCTGGCTGGCGGCATCCCTTTGCACATTTTAGAGGCGCTACGCCACGGACAATTCATGCAAAGTTTTATTCGCAAAGGACGTTTCGCCGACCGACTGATCCGCATGCCTGTAAACCTCATACTCAATCCCAACACTGCACTCATTGGCGCCGCCCGTTATGGCTTTGAAATGCTCCGAGGATAAACGCATTAGCGTTCGCGTTTAACAATGCATCACCACCAGAAAAAACTTCCATGAGAAGAACCAAAGCGCATATTCACTCCAGGCCGGATGCCTTGGCCGAACAAAACCATGCCCACCATCATCGATCTATCCCCCACAATCGCCCCTGAACTGCCAGTCTGGCCAGGAGATCCAGAGACGCGCCTGATTCGAATCGCCAGTCTGGATGCCGGGGATGAGTTCACCCTCAGCGAGTTGATCATGAGCGTCCATGCGGGGACGCACGTAGACGCGCCTGCGCATTATGTGCGTGCAGGCATTGGCGCCCACGCCCTTCCTCTAAATATCCTGGTGGGCGAAGCGCTGGTGGTGGATGTAGAAGATGTTGGGCATATCACTGCGGAGACGCTTTCGGCAATGAACATCCCTTTGTCTGCGACGAGGCTGCTTTTTCGAACACAAAACAGCGCCCGCGGCCTTATGAACGCGCCCAAATTCCACACAGATTTCGTGGCCATCACACCCAGTGGGGCCAAATGGCTGGTGAATCGGGGCGTAAAACTTGTGGGGATGGATTATTATTCGATAGCCCCATGGGAGAACCTGGTAGCGCCCCACCAGATATTGTTGCAAGCTGGCGTAATAATCGTCGAAGGTCTGAATCTTATTTCTGTACAGCCAGGCCCCTATCAATTCGTATGCCTGCCTCTCAAACTCAAGGATGCAGAAGCAGCGCCCGCTCGCGCCATTCTTATCGTTCCATAACCTACCCTCCACCAACAAGGCATCCATCTTGAAGCATTCCTCCCAAAACCATCCCACCAGCTTTAGTGACGTTTTTGCCGTTGCGTTTGGACATTTTACCCATGATGTGTATAGCGCATTTCTGGCGCCCCTCCTACCGATCCTGCAAGAACGCCTGGGCATTGGCTATGCTCTAACCGGAAACCTCTCAGTCTTCACTCAGATTCCCAGTCTGCTCAACCCCTTCATTGGTTACCTGGCCGACCGGGTGAGTTTACGCTATTTCGTCATCTTCGCCCCGGCCATCACCGCCACGCTGATGAGCAGCCTGGGGCTGACCTCCAATTATCTGTCGCTGGCGTTGCTGTTGCTGGCCGCGGGCGTGAGCGTGGCTGCATTCCATGCTCCAGCGGGAGCCATGATCGGCGAACTGGCAGGAAAACGAGTCGGCGCGGGGATGAGCATCTTCATGGCCGCGGGTGAATTGGCCCGCACGGTGGGCCCCATGTTTGCCGTGGCGGGTGTGGCCTGGTTTGGATTAGAGGGATTATGGCGGCTGGCGTTTGTGGGGTGGGCGGTCACCGGCATTTTATTCTGGCGCCTGCATCACATCGAGGCCCGGCCTCGCCCTCCTGAAAGCGACGCATGGTCCCGTTTGAAGCCGCGGCTGCTGCGCATTTTCCCCTTTTTGGCCTGGTTGGTGCTGGGTAGAGTTTCTATGCAAGCTGCGCTGACCACCTATCTCCCCATTTTCATGAAGGATGAGCGTGGATTGAGTGTCACCTGGGCCGCTGCGGCCCTAACCATTCTAGAAGCGGCAGGATTCGTGGGCGCATTGATTTCTGGTTCACTCAGCGATCGCATTGGCCGCCACCGTATGTTGTTTATGTTGTTACTCGTAGCCCCGCTGCTTATGCTGATATTCCTCTTTACTTCTGGCTGGCTGACGATCTTGGTGCTCATCGCTCTGGGGCTGACCGCGATCTCCTTGCAGCCAGTGATCTTGGCCCTGGTGCAAGACCTCTTCCCCGACAATCGCGCACTGGCCAATGGCATCTATATGGCGCTGAGCTTCGCCTTACGCGCCGTGGGCATTTGGATCATCGGGCTCACCGCAGACACACTGGGCTTGACGCCTGCATTCGTACTCAGTGCGTTGGTGGGATTGCTGGCCCTGCCCAGCATCTTTTTCATCCCCAAAAGCGCATACTAAACCAACGTCGAGCCATCGGGGAGGATGACGCCACGACGGGTTTCGGCAACGAGATGATCCACTACTGCTGTTAGATCGCCACCCGATTCGCGAAAGACGTGTAGCTGGCGATCGGCGCTGGTGCCATGCTCCAAAATGGAGTAGATGTGTTCGATATATTTGCGGCTCCCAAGTTGATCCACATAGGGATCCACCAGTCGTAACAACTCCCGCACGAGCCAACGCGCAGGGAGCTCTTTTTCCTTACCCCAATCAATCATCTGTCCATCGATGCCATAGCGAATGGCGCGCCAACGATTCTCTTCGATGAGGTCTCTGCGGTAAAGGCGAAAGGTCATGTTGTGCTGACGCAAATCCCATAACCAGGCAATCACAGCTTGCAATAGTGCGGCGATGGCCAGGGCTTCGTCGATGGTCGTCACGGCATCGGACATGCGAAATTCCAAAGTTGGGAACTGGAAGTGAGGGCGTACATCCCACCAAATCTTACTGCCATCGGGGATGCAACCAGTGTTGACCAGGCTATTGACAAATTGCTCGAATGCTGACCAATCCCGAAAGTAATCGGGCAGCCCTGTGCGGGGAAGATCGGAAAACACCACGGAACGATAGGATTTCAGGTCGGTATTGCGGCCATTCCAGAAAGGAGAGGACGTAGAGAGCGCCAGGATGTGGGGCACCAGATATCGCGTGACATTCATGCAATCGATGGCGAAATCCCTATCTTCGATTCCGATATGCACATGCATCCCAAAGATGAGTAGCCGTTGTCCCACATCGCCCAATTCTTTGATAGAGCCCATATAGCGGTCCTTGGGCGTCACCATCTGTTCTTTCCAGTGTGAAAAGGGATGCGTGCCTGCCGAGGCGATGGCCAACCCTTTTTTCTCTGCTAGATACACGATGGCCCCCCGCTGACGAGCCAACTCATCGTGCAGTTCATCCAAGTTATGACATACTTTCGTGCCCAGCTCCACCTGCGATTGCAGCAATTCTGGTTTCACCTCTCGATCGATGATTTTCCCCTCTTCATTCAAAAGCTGGGTGATGTAAGATTTCAGCTCTCGGGTTTCAGGATCGATGATTTGATACTCTTCCTCGACGCCAATGGTCAAAGAGGGCTTTTGAACGGGCATGATCCACTCCTGTAAAACGAAAAGTTTCTGAAATCGATTTTGTATCCTACCCCAAAAAACACTTGAACAAAAATGACCCCTTCAAGGGGCGCCAGATAATCAACATCGGGTAGTGGTCATCTTTCTGGTTACCTGTCACCAATTGGCTTTGTTTGCTGTCACAGGACGAATGAATTCGGTTCTTGGGGCGCATCCCCCTGCGGGAACGCTTTTCCGCCCGATTCGTGACGCCATCTGGCATCCAAGACGCTGTCGGCAGGCCCTCAGTCCTGATTTCAATCGACAGAAAGCGTGAATATGAAATTTAGGTAGATCACGATTGCGAGAGCATGTGTTCAGCCGGATTCGCAATCCGGCGGGTTTGACGCTCGAATCACCGCCGGATCACGGATCCGGCTCTGCGCATCATGGCAGATCGTGATCTGCTGAATTTGTGTCAGGTTGTCAGGTCATCTTTGACTGATGTGTGCATTCCGGCTTGTCGCCATGGTGCGATCTCGATCCACTTGACGATAGACAGTGGACGATGGACGACGAAAATCGCGGTTTGACGGCGAAAATCGTCCGTTATCCCTAATCCCTGAGGATGGGTAGGAGCCATTCGCTCCCGATAGCGCCTGTCAAATTCTCACCACGGCCCAATATCGAATCAAATGTGAATTCGGAGTCATCCGAGCCAAATGGGAAGCGGTTTGTGTCAGATTGCAGGCCCACCCCTTGGCGTTCAGCTGGCCAAGAGCAACATGTTTACGAGTCAGGTTCGACAAATGTCAAGGGAAAATCATAATGCGCATCCGCCAGAGCCTTCTCATCCCGCTCGATATGCACATGCAGAACATAGGAAGAATCAGGTTTGGGCGGCCTCTTCAGGTGCATGGTCAAAGAGATGTAGGGGTCACGCCAATCTACAAGCAGCATATCAGAAACCTCGACGCCATCTTCGTCTACACAGATAAGCTCCACCACCACGGGCGTCGCGAAGGAGGTAATCTGCACGCGCACCCAAAGTTTGGTGAGATCCGGATAAGGATAGACCGCGATGCGTTCGACCTCGATCTCCGGTTTGTCGAAGCGGAAGGTAAGGCCTTTGGCCATTTCCTGTTGGGCCGTGGTAATTTGGCAGCTGCTCATAACAACCTCGAAGTAAAAGATTCATGATTAAAGATTGTAACTGCGACCTTTGATCATCAATCTTTACTCATTAGTCTGGGAATGACGGGAGCGCATGGGAGTCGAACCCACCGCGGACGTCTTCGCGACGCCCGCCACCGGTTTTGAAGACCGGGACGCCCACCGGGACGCATCCGCTCCCACTTCACCCAATGGTACCCGTAACAGCGCAGTTTGGTCAAATACAGGAATCACCGGATGCGTTTCAGTTTGGGGGCGCTTTTATTGGTCGGGCGGATTGCGAATCCGCCCTGGAGCGCCGGTCGGATTACGAATCCGCCCTGGGGAGCCCCGCTTCGGAGCCGGATTGCGAATCCGGCGGGTTTTACAATGTCTGCCCCCATTTTGAAACGCATCCCAAGCGCTGTTCGGACTTGCAGACATTTCCATCCTCTGCGACAATGCAGATTGGGTAGTGTGCAATCATGCACGCAAAACTCAACAATTAAACACTCGATCCTCGGAGTTCAGCGCACATGTCAGTCTCCTGGAAATTATATTGGAAGACTCTAGTCATTTTGCTCCTTGTACTGCTGGCCGCACCCACGACTGCCCGCGGCGAGGAAAAACGCGCCACCTGGGAACGTATCGACGTAAACATCACTGTGCATGATGATGGATCGTTCACCGTTGAGGAATTATTGCAAGTTCGATTCGAGGCTGGGACCTTCACCTATGGTTTCCGAGACATTCCCAAAGAGCGACTGAATTACATTGATGAGGTGCGGGTGTGGGATGATGAAGGGGAATACAGCCCTTTGGCGGTTGGCGGTGACCGCACATTCACTGTCGATGAAACGAAGCGTCTGACCACCATTACTTGGCACTTTCCACCGATGGAGGATGTGTCCCATACATTTCATCTCAGCTATCGGGTGCATGGTGGCCTACGAGCCTATCCTGATGGCGATCAACTGTGGTGGAAGGCCGTGTTTCCCGACCGGCAGGAGCCCGTGGCTGAATCCACGGTGATTGTTCACGCGCCCGCGGCCATCACCCTATACAAAGCCTACTTCGCGCCTGCGTCTGCGACTCTGCTCGATGAGCGCACTGTACAGTTCCAGGCCCGAAAGCCCATTCCTCCGAACACCCCCTTCGAGGTGAGGGTGCAATGGCCCCATGGCCTTGTGGCGGCCACACCCGCGCCCTGGCAGGTTCAGGCTGATGAAGAGGCGGCGATATACGCTTTTCGTGAACGCTGGAAGCCCGTCGTCAGCCTTGCCGTCATCTTCTGCAGTCTTGCCATTGCTGTGCTGGGGCTGTTGTTCATATTGCTGACCTGGTACTTTCGTGGGCGAGACCGGAATGTGGAGCGCATCGAATATCTGACGGCCCCGCCATCGGATCTCCCTCCAGCGCTGGCGGGCCAATTGCTGGATGTGTTCATGCAGCCTCGACACGTGCTGGGCACCATTCTGGATCTGGCCAATCGCGGCATGCTCGAAATCGAAGAAACCTCGAACAATGGTGATCCAGACTATCGTTTTCGGCTGACCAACGGATTCCCCAACAATCTTGCCCCCTTTGAACAACGCACCTTACGGGCGTTTATGGGATATTCCTCCAGCCAAAAACTGAAATCTATCAAAAAACGCTTTGCCAAACATGTCAAACCCATCACCCAGGCCCAGGAGTCGGCCCTGGTGGAACGCGGTCTTTTCCCAAAACCGCCTACCCAGCTAGCCCGCCCCTATGCGAGGATGAGTAATCTTCTCATCGTGACAGGCATCTTTTCTCCTTTTATACTCATGATGGCGCTCTTCATTCGGCTGGATATCAGTGTAAGCCTTACCATGTGGTTGACAGGCAGCCTTCTACTGGTTGGATTCATCATGTCGAACGTCAAACGGTTTATGATTCCACGCACACCAAAGGGAAGCCAGGAAGCGGAACGCTGGCGGGCGTTCCGGCGGTACCTGGCCGGAATCAAGGAGATGACAGAAGCGCAACCGGCGCACGATATCATGGCCCGATATCTGGCGTACGCCGTGGCCCTGGGCGTGGAAGATGCTTTTCTGAAAAACTGGCAGGGAGATGATGCAGAGACCCTCTGGACGCCCACCTGGTATCACGCGTCCAGCCCGGGAATCGGTGGAGAAAGCATGGACCTGGGCGACGCTTCACGCGGAATGACCGCGGGCCTGGCCAGTATGAGCGCGGGCCTGGCTTCGATGCTGGCCGCAACCTCATCCGCACTTTCATCAGGTTCAGGCAGTGGAGGGTTTTCGGGCGGCGGCGGCAGCGGGGGCGGGGGCGGAGGCGGCGGGGGCGGCGGCTTTGGGTAAGATAGCGACGCAGCGATATGTGAAAAGTCGCCACGGTTTACGTATCAGCCTGAATCGATATCGATAATGAGCGCTGTGATGGTGAGATCGTGGAGAGGCGATCCATCTTTCGACGCCCCTTACTCGCGCTCAATCACCGTTTCGGTCCAATAGGCGGGACGGATGCCCGACATGGGATAACGCTGCACCCAGGGTTGGACGAGAAGCAACTCCTGCTCATAGATAAGAGGCAGGATGGGGAGCTCATCGGCCAGCAGGATTTCGGCCTGCCGATAATGCGCCAGGCGCGTTTTTTGTTTGGTGAGAGCGCGAGCTGTCTGGATCAACTGGTCATAGCCAGGATGTCGCCATTGCGGCCAGGCCCGGGCCCGGCTCACCCGTAAAAAATCATCGGGATCCGGATAATCCGCCCCCCAGGCAAGATGTGTAAAATGATAGGGTTGATCACGAAAACGCGTCAAAAACTCGGGCCACGTCACCACATCCAGCGCAATATCGACGCCCAACACCTCTTGCCATGCAGTCTGCAAAAAACGAGCCCGATCGGCCACTGCCTCGTACGCCAACATTGTCAGTGAAGAAGCGACGGCCTCCTGGGACAACATCGCCCGGGCAGCCGCGGGATCATAAGCGGACGCGATGCCGGGAACATGGCCCGGCATGCCCGGCGGAGTAAGACCGCCAGTGGCTGGTGCGACATAGCCCTGTAACACCTCTTCAGCCAGGGCCTGGCGAGATACGGCCAGAGCAAAAGCGCGCCGCACTCTCACATCATCAAGGGGTGGACGGGTGACATCGAAGGACAGAAAATAGGTTTCGAGCTGGGGGCGGAGCCGACGTTCCTCCGCGCGATGTCGCAGGAGCGCTGTGCGCGTCTGAGCATCGAGAAAGGAGACTCCCAACACATCCAGTTCGCCCGCCTCATAGCGCCGGAATCGGGTCTCTCCATCGGCAATAGAAAGAAGGATCACCTGTTGCAGGTTGCCACGAAAGCGTCCATGGTAATGAGGATTGCGGGTCAGAGTCAATTGACGTCCGGGCTCCCAGGATGTCAGGAAAAAGGGGCCATTACTCACCAAATTTGCGTCCTGCGCCCAGGCGTGGCCCAACTTTTCCACCACATGTCGGGGGACGGGGCGCCAGATCGCATGGGTAATCAGCGGTAGAAAATAGCCCACAGGATGAGCCAATTCTACCAACAAGGTGAAATCATCCAACGCCCGCACGCCCACCCCTTCGCGAGAACCTTGCCTCTGATGAAACGCGCGCGCCCCCCGTAAATCATAAAGAAAAGAAGCCGCCGGGGAGGCGACACCGGGGTCCAGATTTCGTTTCCAGGCGTATTCGAAATCATGAGCGGTGACAGAGACGCCATCCCGCCAGCGCACATCGGAACGCAAGTAGAAGAGGATGCGCTGCCCATCGGGTGAGACTTCCCAACGACGCGCCACATCGGGCGTGATGCTCATATCAGATTCCAGGGCCACCAGACCACTGAAAAGATGCGCCACCAGGCAATCGGTGTGCGTATCAGGCGCAAGGGAGGGGTCCAGCGTATCGGGCTCCTGCCAACGGATGCGCAATGGCTGCGGTGCGACGATACGACTGCGGTAGGGAGGTCGGGGCGTCTGCCGCCATAGGCGAAAGGCCTGATCGTAGGCGGTGCTGGCCTGATCAAAATTAAAAGCGTGATGATGGGTAATGCCCAGCTTCATCAGCGTACGGGCAGATTCCTCGTCATCCCCCAATGCCTGCAACATGGCCAGCGCCTGTTCATAAAAGGCCACGGCCTCCTGGTGGGCGTAGAGCATCCGCGCCCGGTTGCCAGCCTGCAACAGGTAAGGAATGGCTTTGCGGGCCTCGCCAGCCTGACGCCAATGGTATGCCAATAGCTCCACTCGCGCGTCGTCTTCGGTCCCCGACATTTGTTCCAGCGCCTCACCCACCTGCCGATGCAGCAGTCGACGCCATTCAACATCAGCCGCCCGGTAAATCGTAGCCCGAATTTTATCGTGACTGAAGTCATACTGGCCAGGTTGAGATGGCTGGCGCTGCACCAAATGCCGGGTCAGCCACTCTTCTAAACTGGTGGAGACCATCGTTGCTTCTTCGCCAGCCGCGACTCGCAGCAACGCGCCATCGAAATGCCGCCCGATGACCGCGGCCAGGGTCAACAGTCGCCGCGCGGGTGAGCTCAGTCTGCCAACTCGTTGTAAGATCACATCCTGCACGCTGCGGGGGATGATGTCGAAAGCCGCCGGTTCACGCCAGCCACGCGCCGTCGCCGATAACATTCCCTTTTCATGCAAACTGTAGACTGTTTCCGCCAGGAAAAAAGGGTTGCCTTCGCTTTCTCGATAGAGGAATGCACCCAGTGGTTGCGCTGCTTCATCGTCCACCAGGGCGCGAGCGATTTCAGCGACGGCGTCAGAGGATAAACGGGCGAGCGAGAGATAATTCACCAGCCGATCCCGGCTCAACCCCTGCCGCAAACGGGTGAAAAGATGATCTGGGCCAGCTTCCTCTGGCCGGTAGGTTCCCACCAGCCATACAGGCGCATTATTGAGGTTTCGCAAAAGGTAATGCAATAGATCCAGAGTGGAAGCATCCGCCCAATGCAAATCGTCCAAAAAGAAAAGCAGGGGCGTCGCGTCTGATTGCGCCAGAGCTCGCAGAAATCGGGTCACCGCCTCGAATAGGCGCTGGCGTTGCCCCAGCCCTGTCGCCGGTTCGCTCTTGGGCAGGTCAGGATGCCAATCGTGCAGTTCGGGCGTCAATCTCGCCAGCTCCGCCAGCCATATGGGGGAAAGCGTCAGAGGAATCGGAGATGAGGAGCGCAGGAAGGAACGCATTGCATCTGCGATGGGTTGATAGGGGATATCGCCTCCAAACTCATAGCAACGCCCACGCAAAATGAGAGCTCCTTGCATTTCTGCATAACGAATCACCTCCTCCACCAGCCTCGTTTTGCCCACGCCCGCTTCGCCCTCGACCAGCGCCAGCCTGCGCCCTCCCTGCCGCGCTCGCTCCCACCAGGCCACCAATCGGGCATGCTCGGCGCCCCGCCCGATAAAGGGCAATTGCAGCGCATCTGGCTCGGCAATGTGCGCGCTCCAGTCATCAGCCTGCCATTGCAACAAGCGCCGATAGAGTGCGGTGGTCTCGGGCATCGGCTCCACGCCCACTTCCTCCAACAAGCGTTGCCGACAGGTTTCATATTGGACAATGGCCGCGCTGCGCTGCCCGGTCAATGCCAACAGGGTCATCATCAAACGATGTCCTTCCTCCCACCAGGGCGCCAGCAGCAATTGGCGGCGGGCGTATCCCAACGCCTGTTCATAATCTCCTTGTCGCAGCAAAACGTTGGTCAGGTTGGAAAGCGCTGTCAGGGCCATCTCGCGTATATAAGTGGCGTAACTCGCGTGCCAGGCCGCATATTCTGGAATATCCGCCATCTCCAACTCAGGCATAAACTCACCCAAATAAACACTGACTGCTTCGCGCAGATGCTTGATGATGCAACCATCATCCTGCCGATGACGACAATGCTCAGCGCGCTGCATGGCCTCCTCCAGAAGCAGCGCATCCACCTGCACGCGATCGCTTCGCACCAGCTCCACCGTCAGCCTGCTCTCACGCAACAAATCGGGCGGTAGTGACTGGCGCAGACGCCACAGGGTTTGACGCAGATTGTGACGGGCTTTTTCCTCCACACAATCGCCCCACAGCAGCCCGGCCAGACGACTGCGGTCATGCGGGCCAGGATTCAGCAGCAGATAGACGAACAACGCCCGGGCCTTGCGCAACGTCAATCCCGCGATGACCTCATCCCCCTGGCGGATCTCAAAGCGCCCCAGAGTGCGAACCGAGAGCAAAGATGGCGATGTTTCTGTTGCCATGAAGGTTTAGCGTTCGCCAAAAGATAAAAATGACGATGAGATGACGATAGGCTATTAGGATGAAGGCGTCATCCCCAGTATAGCACGATCTCCTCCCCTTGGCATCTCATGTCCGCCCCACCTTTACGATTCGCTTATTTACTTACACTTTGGCGGGAACGTCCGGCCCGATCGGGGAAGCCTGCTGTGTGGCGCTTCAGTCTGGAGGATGTCCACACGCGGGAGCGACATGGATTTGCCGATCTCGATGCTCTGCTGGCCTTTTTGAAAACACAAATGACGAACGGCGAAATTACAACCGACGACCGACCATCTCCCTGATATCAATCTTCGCGAAAGGAGCGCACCATGATCTCTCATTCGTCACGTCCCCTGCGGATCATTGCACTTTTACTGGCCCTGACCCTGGGAAGCGTGAGCCTGGCCCTGGCGTCACCTTCCTCACAAGATAAGGGGGATGTCGAAGTCGTCGGTCATGTGGGTGGCATGACCCTATCCATGCTCGTTTCAGATGACGGACGCTACGCGTTTTTGGGCGTTGGATCCGGGTTGCATGTCTTCGATGTTTCTGATCCTGCGCGGCCCCGCGAGATCGCAGCCGAGGCGCTGCGCGGGGGCGGAGTGCTGGATATGGTGCGCGTGGGGAATACGATCTACGCGGCCAGTTACTACGGTCTCCGCATCGTCGATGTGGCGGACCCGCTTCATCCCACGCTGACGGCGCAATGGGATACAGAAGGCAATACGGCCGGGGTGGCGGTGAATGGGCATACCCTCTATCTGGCCGACGGCGAACGAGGATTACGCATATTGGATATCAGCAATCCCAAAGCGCCCAAAACGGTGGGGACATTCACTCTGCCCGGCGCTGCAGACAAGGTGGAAGTGGGAGGAGATGTGGCCTATGTCACCTGCAAAAAGGGCTACGATCCCTGTCCCGGAGCCGGAATCATTGCTGTGGATGTGCATGACGCGGCGCATCCGGTGCAGTTGGGAGCGTATCATGCGCCGAGCACGCTTGGAAGCCTGCAGGTGGTGGGAGAAGATCAGCTTTATGTGGCTGCAGGAGAAGCGGGCTTGCAGATTTTAGACGTGAGTCGTCCTGATGCCATGAAGCTGCTGGGCGCTTTCGACTCGCCCGGCTGGGCCGTGGGCGTGCAGGTTAAAGGAGCCACGGCCTATCTGGCGGATGGGTTCCAGGGCGTCTTCATCCTGGATGTAAGCAATCCGGCGCATCCGGTCAAACGGGGAAGCTACGAAAAGCAAGCCGCCTCGGTGCTGGTCCCGGCAGGGGATACGCTTTTCGTGGGCGGCTGGGCGAATCTTTATACGATGAATGTGAAACAGCCCGGACATCCGACGCTGCTGGGGAAAAGCGAATGGCCGTTCTCGGTGATGGACGCCTTTATCCCACCTGCTGAGACTTCGGGACAGACAGCAGGCGCCACATCAGCATACGGTTATTTTGCGGGGGAGGAAAAGCTGTGGGTGATGGATCTAACCGATCCCGCCATGCCCAAGGCAGTGGCGTCCATCCCCTACGCCAAACGCATGCCCAAACGCGTTCAGATCGCCGATGGCCTGGCTTATGTGTTGCAAGATCAATTCGGATTAGAGCTTTTCGACGTTCACGATCCATTGCACCCTGCGGCTGTGGGCAAATTCGGCGTCAAAGCGGACGCCCGCGAAGATATTTTCGTTCAAAACGGCTACGCGTATATCGCCACCCACGACGGCCACGGGCATCTGCTGATCCTGGATATGAGCAAGCCTGCTCATCCGAAACAAGTGGGCGACATGACCACACCCGGTCAATCAAAACGGGTTTTTGTTGCGGGTCATTTCGCATACGTGGCCGATGGCGACGCGGGCCTGCGCATCATCGATGTGAGCAAACCGGCCGCGGCCGTAGAAGTTGGACATCTGGCCCCGCCCAAAGGAACCAGCAGCGAAGCCATTGTGGTGAATGGAAATATCGCTCATCTGGGCAGTCATGGCGATTCTGGAGCCTGGGTGCAACGGATCGATGTTTCTGATCCCGCCCATCCGAAACCGGCGGCTACGTATCACGACCGTGGGAACCAGCAGATTCGGGACATCGAGGTGGTGGAAGATCGGGTCTTTGTTGCCGTGGATGGCGGCAGCATGTGGGAGCTCATTTCGAGGCAGACCACGTTGGAACTGGCATCTTCGTATCATGCAGAACACACGATGGGGGTGGCCAGCTATCCCGCAGGCGATCGCATCTATCACTATCTTTCGGGGTCCTCCTCCTATGGCGATGTCGTGATCACCACAGGGGGTCCGGGCGGACCAACATCCACCCCCACGTCTCGTTGTGCGGTGGTGGGCCGGGTAATGCCCGCCAAGGCCAAGGCGGATGGCAGCCAGGTGATTCCCCCGCGGGTGGCGTGCCAATGCGGACAGGAGAAGGTCAGTTTTTCGGCCGAAGCTGCCGATGGGTGGGCGCTGCGGGGATGGGATCCCGGACCCAAGGTGCAATGTCCAGATTCAGGGGAGGGGGAGGCGGTGGCCATCTTCATGCCTACGTTGACGGCAACGGGTGGCAGAGAAACGGCTATGTGCACTGCAGGCGAAAACATGACCCGGACCGTGCTGGATTTCGGCCTGACCGCCAGCCAGGCCGACAGCTGGCAGGTGACGAGTATGACCTTTAGCGCTTCGGGCAGCGGCGACGATGGCAAGGCCATCAAGCATGTGAGGTTGTATCGGGGAGGCTCCAAGCTGGGGGAAAAGCGCTACACCAGGGATGATGGCACGGTAAAATTCACCTTCCCCAAAATCCTCATTCCTGTGGGAAAAACGGTGACATTCAGGCTAGAATACGAATTCGCCCCCAGAGAAATGAAGCACTGTTCGGTGGAGAAGCAGATCTTTGGCGTGACGCTGGCCTCGCACAACGCGGAGCCGGTGCATTTTGCGCCGGGCATGCGATCAGGATCGCCTATGGGGCAGGTAGTGGCTGGATGCGTAAAGCTCAAGAGTGCATCAGGCGGATTCCTTGACATCTATGACACGATTCAGGATGCGGTGGATCTCGCCAGCGACGGTCAACTCATTGAGGTGTGTCCGGGAGACTACATCGAGAACGTGCTGGTGGACAAATCCCTGACCATCCGCTCAATCGGCTCTCGCAACAACACCTTTGTTTTGGCGGCTGATGTAAACAGACCAGCAATCCACATCAAAAAGGATAACGTCACCATCGACGGGTTCACCATCCAGCGGGCCACAGGCCCGGAACAGGCGGGGGTGTACGTCCACGGCAGCGTTGTTCAAAACACCCATATTCTGAACAACGCCCTTTCAAACAATCGCTATGGTCTTCTGCTGGAGGCCACCCAGGGCGCAGAAATCACAGACAACCTCATCACAACTAACAAAGCCCATGGGGTATATCTGAAAAACGCCACGCAGAGCGTGATCCAAAACAATTCCCTCACAGACAACCAAGGGGATGGGATTTTATTGAAGGAATGTCAGGAGTCCGCGGATACGTGGACATCGCTCCAAAAGAACCATGTGTGGGGAAATGGCGGCAGTGGCATTCATCTAATGGGAAGTCAGGGCGTGCAAATCAATGAGAGCGCCACTCTTAGTCAAAATCTTGAGGATGGCGTGTTGGTGGAGTCGGCTGCTGGAGCCGCCAGCGTCGAACATTCCATGCGAGTGCGTATCACAGAGAATGCCACGATTCAAGACAACGGGCGAGATGGCATTCGCTTGAAGGGGGGAGTCGACGTGGAAATGCGAAACAACGTCATTCGGGAAAATGCCGTGTATGGGATCAGCGTGATGGATTATGCGGAAGACATACGTATTCTGGGTAATACCATTGCAGGCAACCGGCGGAGGGAGGAGCAAATTATCGGCATCTACGTGACCGAGTCTGGCCATGTTACCATTGGCTCCGCAACAAACCCCAACCTGATACATTCGCATAAGAAGTATGGCGTCAGTCTGGAACAATTGACGGTCCCGTTCGATGACGGGCATGCATATCTGGTGACAGGAAACACAATACGCGCAAACGAAGGAAGCGGAATCCACATCGAAAAAGCATGCGGCGTCCAGGTCGATGGCAACACATTGGGCGGCAAGAATGGAGACGGCGTGCAGATCGTAAAATCCATCTGCATGCTGGAGACCAGCAATCAAATATTGAATAACACCATTCGCCAAAATTTGCACCATGGCGTACTCATTCAGGAGAGCACGGAAAGTGAGATCGGGCTTCCGGGCAAGGGCAATATCATCAAATCGAATGGGGGAAATGGAATCGAACTGAACCAAACGGCGTCACGCATGGATGCTGTCAATTACATCATGAGCAACACTATCCGCAAGAATCAGATGCACGGAGTGGCGCTGATAAAATCGAAATTCGATCGAGTTGAGGAAAGGAACCAGATCGAAGCGAATGGTGAAGATGGCGTTTATCTGGAGCAATCAAATGACATCGCGGTGGAAGGTAATGTCATCGAGGGAATGGAGGAACAGAAGAACGGCATCCATCTCGTGCGTTCCAATGACGCAAGCATCAAGTTCAATACCATCAAAGGACATCGGACGCACGGCATTCTGGTAGAACAAAGCAACGACGGCGATGCAAACCACCTCATCCAAAACATCATCCGCCAGAACCGCCGAGATGGCGTGCATGTGCAAGAGGCGTGTAATGTGATGATCGGAGATGATAGTTATAAAATGGGAAACAATACCATCGGGCCCGACAACCGGGTCGGCGTTGTCATTACAAACTGCCAGTGCGGCGATTTCAACGCCAATGTGATTGCCAATAATCAGATACAGAAAAATTTCTCGGGCGTTTGGGTGCTGAATTCGGAAGAGGTGCGTATTGGCGCCAAGAATCACATCCTCCATCATTCCAGCGCCGGTGTGATGCTATGGCGCTCGCAGGGGGTGGTGGTGAAAGGGAACGTAATTGGCCCGGACAATCGCAACGGTATACAAATCATCCAATGCCAGGAGACAGAGGGCAAGGAAAATGAGATTTCTGACAATGAAATCAAAGGAAACACGAATCACGACGTTTTCGAGGAATCATCCAATTGGCTGGATATCAGCAAGTAAGAAAGGTGATAATGTACGAATTTGACTGACGCCATCGGCTGTGAAAGGCTCCTATCAATGCTCAGGGACGATGGACAATAGACGACAGACGAAGAAAATCGCTGTTTAGTGACGCAAATCGTCCGTCGTCTATTGTCAAATGCCTCGAGAGTGCACCATGGCAACGAGTCGGAATGCAAACACCAATAAACCACTACCCCAAAAAGGCGCGAGAAGCGTGGTCAAGCACAACAACGGCATTTATTTGATAAAATCCCACGCCAACAATCTACTGGAGAATGTACAGATGATGCGCAAGAGTAACCAGGTGGATCGCGTACAGATTGGCGAGTCCGGGCGGGATATTCTGGGCGTTTCAGGGGAGAACAAACTGTTGGACGAGAGTAGCATCGGCACTCATTTCGGCGGTTTGGGTGACGATGAAGTGTATGGCTGTGATGGTAATGACCCGCAGGTTGGCGATTCGGACTGGGATTTCACTTATTCCCACCGAAATGTTCCATCCCATTAACCAGCTTGTCGGCATCCACCATTTATCCCACCCGTTCGCAAGGCCGGGTCGAAGCTTCCAGGGCGAGAGGAACTTCGATCCGGCCGCTCTTTCTGGCGCCCCCACTGGATGAAGACACGCCATGGATCATCACTTTGCATCGATGGCATGGCTGCTCCTGTTGTTCACACCAATTGACAATGATTCCGCTTCAACGCGCTAATGAAACGCTAATGCTTTGCTGATGTAGAACATATATTCGTGAGGTTTAATGGTTGTACAAGAATCAGACGCGGTAGAAGATCGCAACACACGCTATGATTTTTTGAAATACGGTAGTGGATATTGGATACCGGGTCGCGGCT
>CAZYSY010000102.1:0-10139 GCA_964650295.1 uncultured Caldilineales bacterium
ATCGGGCTGTCAGTCATTGTATCACAACACGCCCATGGATTCATGGTTCTCCGGAAACCGAAGTAAGCGCCAGGCAAGATGATTGACACACACAGATATCGAGCGTATAATTCGTCATACAACCATACAACTCAACAGGTCATCATGCTCAAACGTAGCCCATCACTGACAGAACAAACCAAACAACACATCAAAGAGCGCATCCTTAATGGTGATTTTAGCGACGGACGCATTCCGGCAGAAACGGAACTGGCCCAGGTGCTGGGGGTGAGTAGAACCACGGTGCGGGATGCATTGAGTAAGCTGGAGAATGAAGGATTCATCATTCGCAAGCAGGGGGTGGGAACATTTATCAACCAACCAGGATTGCAAGTGAAGACCAGACTGGATGAAATCTGGTCATACGAAGCAGCGTTGCGCGCCCATGGCTACACGCCTGCGGTGCGAGTATTGAACATTCACTCTGAACACGCCGACGCCACTGCGACTCATGCCCTGAACATTCCTGCGGCGGCGGACGTGTTGGTCATTGAAAAACTCTTTTATGAAGACGCCACCCCCGCCATCCTCACCCGTAACGTCATTCCAGTCGACCTGTTCCACTGCCAGCCCGACGCCCAACTGGCGCAACACCCCATCTATGACCTGCTAGAGCATTGCTGCCAACGACGACTCAGCTACTATCTTTCTGAGATCGTGCCTGTGACTGCAGAAAATGGCATCGCTGCCCGACTTGAGATCGAACCGGCAACCACCTTGCTGCTCTTCGATGAAATCGGATATGACGTCAACAACCAACCAATTCTCTGGGCCCGATCCTGGTTCCGCGATGACCGCATTCGCTTTCGCATCATCCGGCGTCGCGCATAAACGATCTCCTACAAAGCCTACGCTGCTGAATTCATCTGCAAAGACCGCCCACTCGGCGCCCTCGATCCTCCATACAAACCAACATCAAACGCCCGACATACTTACAAAGCAGGTAATTTATTTTCATACCCGATCTTCAATGAGGAAATCCTATGGATATCACCCAACAGATTCGTGAACGCGTAGCCGCGTATCAAGACGACATCATTCAATTCATGCGCGACATCGTCGCCATCCCCTCATACGATAGCCAGATTGGCCCAGTGGGCGAACGCATTGCCCAAGAAATGCGCAAACTTGGCTTCGACGAGGTGCGTTTCGACGTGCAGGGTAACATCTTGGGGCGCATAGGCAACGGCCCCAAAAAAGTGCTTTACGATAGCCACATCGACACCGTGGGCATTGGCGATCCCGAAGCCTGGAACTGGGACCCTTTCATCGGCAAGGTGGAGGATGGCATCCTTTATGCTCGCGGGGCCTGCGACGAAAAGAACTCCACCCCGGGCATGGTCTATGGTCTGGCCATTGCCCGAGACCTGGGCCTGCTGGACGGTTGGACCGCCTACTACTTTGGCAACATGGAGGAATGGTGCGACGGTATCGCTCCCAACGTGCTGGTCGAGGTGGAGGGTATTCGTCCCGACTTCGTCGTCATTGGCGAACCCACCAAAATGCAAGTCTATCGTGGCCACAAGGGCCGGGTGGAGATGGAAGTCATTGCCAAAGGACGCAGCGCCCATGCAGCCAGCAATCACCTGGGCGATAACGCCATTTACAAAATTCTGCCCGTCATTGCTGGCATCCGCGACATGGAACCGCAGTTAGGGGATGATCCCTTCCTGGGCCACGGCAAGATCACCGTCTCCGATATGCACGTCAAGACTCCCAGCATCAATGCCGTGCCCGATGAGGCAAAAATTTACATCGATCGTCGCATGACCTTTGGTGAGGACAAAGATGAAGCAGTGGCGCAAGTGGCCGCGCTGATTCCTGCGGGCCAGGAAAAGGACTTCGAGGTCAACATCCTGCAGTACCGAGACGAAAGCTACACCGGCTTCGTCTTCGAGGTGGAAAAATACTTCCCCGCCTGGGCGCTGCCAGAAGACGCGCCCATCGTGCAGGCGGGCGTGGCCGCGGCCAGCACTTATCTGGGACGTAAAGTTTCCACTGGCAAATGGAGCTTCTCCACCAATGGCATCTATTGGATGGGCAAGGCGGGCATCCCCAGCATCGGTTTCGGCCCGGGCGATGAAATCTACGCCCACACCACCGAAGACCAGGTGCGCCTGCAAGATGTGGTGGATGCCACCGGATTCTATGCCCTCTTCCCCAAGATGCTGCAAACGCAGATCGAGAAACAATAATCATGACCGTCACCTCTGCCACGTACCGCACATTGCTTACCGCATGGCTGCGCGCCATCCCCCAATCACGACACGCCCCCTGCCCGTTGACCGACTTACCAGCCGGGGCGGAGATAGGATGGGGGTTGGCCGAGCTGTTGGCCGCGTGGGGGGCGGTGGAACTGAAAGACGAAACCATCCGCGCCACATCCCAACCCGCTTACTACTTCCTGCACAGCCTGGCCGCCTGGATGGAGACTTCAGTCCCGATTGTTCCCGACTGGTCGGAAGAGAAAGGCGTGCAATCCAATGCTTTTCTGCAACATGGCTCCAGTCTGGTTTTCCTGCTGGAACAAGAACGCCTGCGCCGCTTTCCCGACGCTCCCGCCATTCGTTTCACCCCTGTGGCGCAGGTGCTCATCGTCAGCCCCGAACAACCGCGCCGTTTTTTGGTGCAGTTGGATGTGCGAGCAGGGCAATATCAGGTGATTGGCGGCAGGCAAAAGGAAAACGCAGGATGGCGGGAAGAGATCGCCCGCACCGCCAGCCGTGAACTGGAAGAGGAATTGAATTATCAGTTTGAATATGAGGCCGGAGATTTCTCTCTGGCCTTTTTGGCTGAATTTACGGGAGGAAAGAGGCTATCCCCCTCCTTTGGCGCGCTCACTTCCTATCACTTCACCTTCTTCCAGGCTCTGAATCTGCCTCCAATCCAGTTGGGCCCAAACGATATGTGGGTCACACGGACGGAGCTGCTGGCGGGACGCACGGCTGAGGGCAGACCTGTACGCGGAAACCACATTCAGCTTCTGGAAGCGCACCTGGGCAAGACCATCGACGAACTGCCTCCCTCCTTTCGTGAACCATAAAAGGCGAGATGTAAAATCTCACGTTTGACTCCCTCACGCTTCACAATAGATCATTTCATCCATAAATTTTATTCCTTAAATCCAAACATTGAACCATTTTTCAAGGAGCATTCTCATGCAAACAAACATGCGTGGTCTTGATATGATCACCACCCAGGAATGGACCAAGGGCCAGTTGGACACCGTCATGGATCTGGCCTTCGACTTGAAGAAAAAGCGGGCGCTAGGTCTACCTCACGCCTATTTGCGCGACAAAGTGCTGGCCATGCTATTCTTCTTTAGCTCCACCCGCACGCGAGGATCCTTCGAAGCGGGCATGGCTCAGTTGGGCGGCCACGCTGCGTTTGTCGAAAGCCGCACCACCCAGATTGCCCATGGCGACACGGCCAAAGAGCTGGGAGAAATCTATGGTCGCTATTTCGATGGCATTGCCATCCGCCACGTGGATTGGGGGGTTGGCAACAAATATCTGCGTTACGTGGCAGAGGCCAGCCGGGCGCCGGTGCTAAACATGCAATGCGATCTTTATCATCCTCACCAAATTTTAGCCGATCTGCAAACCATCATCGAACATAAAGGCGATCCCAGAGGCAAGACCATCACCGTGAGCTGGGCCTATGCTTCCAGCTATCAAAAGCCTCTGAGCGTGCCTACCAGTCTAATTCTGCTGATGACCCGCTACGGCATGAATGTGCGCCTGGTGCACCCGCCCAAATTTAATCTACCGCAATTCATCGTAGACCAGGCTAAAGAAAACGCGAAGCGTTCGGGCGGCAGTTTGGAGATGATGGATGACTTCGACGCCGGTTTCAAGGATAGTGACATCATCTACGCCAAAAGCTGGGGGCCGCTGACTTTCACCACCGATGTAGAGAAGAGCAAAAAGCTTATCGATCAGTATAAAGATTGGATTACCGATGAAAAACGTATGGCCATGGCCAAACCCGATGCCATTTACATGCACCCACTGCCTGCAGATCGAGACATCGAGGTGGCCAGCAGCGTGCTGGATGGTCCCCAGAGTGCGGTTTTTGATCAGGCTGAGAATCGACTGCATGTGCAAAAAGCAGTCATGGCTCTGACCATGGGAGGCGGCTGGTAGAACCTCCTCTCTCCCGGTGAAACATTCGAGCTGCAACATCATTTTGTCCCCAACTGCTTGCCATCTCCTCTCCAAAATAGATATACCGAATTCACAAAGCTTCTGAACCTGGCCAACATCGTCATCGGGATCTTGATGGTGGTTATTTTAGACTGACGTTTGATTCCAACTCATCGCCATGATGTGATCTTGATCCATCTGGTCATAGAGGATGAACGACGAGAATCGCTAATCTGATAGCGTGAATCGTTTATCGTCCCTGGCCATCGTTCTCGAGTATTAATAAGCGTCATTCACTCCCGATGGCGTCAGTCAAATTCGTACCACTACCGAATTCTTTTCTATCACATCATCAACGCTATTTTCAGAATAGGAGCATATCACTTATGGCTGAACGTAAAGGCACTGCTGTCATCGCCATTGGCGGCAACTCCCTCATCACAGACAAACGCCATCCCGAAATCGAACATCAGTGGGAGGCCGTGCGCGAAACTTGTCGGCACATCGCTAATCTGGTGGAAGAAGGCTGGGATACAGTTATCACTCATGGCAATGGGCCGCAGGTTGGTTTCATCTTGCGCCGAGCCGAGCTGGCTATGCCCGAGGTGCATCCCGTCACGCTGGACCTCATCGGTGCAGATACTCAGGGTTCCATCGGATATATGATTCAGCAATCGATAGACAATGAGTTCCAGCGCCGCGGGCTGGATCGTCGTGGCATCACCATTGTCACCCAGGTGGTTGTGGATAAAAACGACCCTGGTTTCAAGAACCCCAGCAAACCGATCGGCAGTTTTATGACTCGCGAAGAGGCGATCAAGTTCGAGGAGATGGGATGGAAAGTGGTGGAAGATGCTGGTCGGGGCTATCGTCGTGTTATTGCCAGCCCCAAACCCCAGGAAATCGTCGAGGTAGATGCCATCAAGTCTTCGGTGAATAAAGGTTGGATTGTCATAGCTGTGGGGGGAGGAGGCATACCGGTGGTGAGAGATGAGGCGGGCCTGTTGCAGCCAGCGCCTCCTGCGGTCATCGATAAAGACCGGGCCAGCGCTCTGCTGGCGAGAGCGATCAAGGCCGATCTGCTGATCATCTCCACTGCAGTGGAAAAGGTGGCAGTCCATTTCAATAAGCCCAATCAGCAATGGTTGGACAGGATGACCGTGGCCGAGGCCAGGCAATACATGGCCGAGGGACATTTTGCGCCCGGCAGCATGAAACCAAAAATCGAGGCTTGCATCGACTTTTTAGAACATGGCGGCAAAAAGGCCATCATTACCGATCCGGCCAACGTGGCTCGCGCCATCGCTGGCGAAACAGGCACGCATATCGTCCCATGAGCCACGTCAAGCATCTCACCTGCCTCATTTGCGGCAAGACCTACCAGCCCGACCAGGTGCAATATATTTGCCCAGATCATGGCGCGGAAGGCATCCTGGATGTGGTGTATGACTACGAGACCATTGCAGAAAGCCTCAGCCCGCAAAGTTTGGCCTCTGACCAGGACCCTACCATCTGGCGCTATAAGCCCTTGTTGCCGGTGGACGCTGATGCGCCCACACCTCCGTTGACTGTGGGCGGCACGCCCCTATACGCCACGCCGCGTCTGGCCAGGCATCTGGGCCTGAAGCAGGTGTGGCTAAAGGATGATGGCCGGGAGCCCACCGCTTCCTTCAAGGATCGGGCCAGTGCGGTGGCGTTGGTCAAGGCCCAAGAGGTAGGTGCGGAGATCATTACCACAGCCAGCACGGGCAATGCCGCGGCTGCATTGGCAGGATTGGCAGCAAGCATCGGTTTTCCCGCCGTCATCTTTGTTCCGGCCAGTGCGCCTCAAGCCAAGATTGCGCAGCTCCTCACCTTTGGCGCCACGGTGATGTTGGTGGATGGCTCGTATGACGACGCGTTCGACCTGTGCTTGCAGGCTGCAGATGCGTACGGCTGGTATAACCGCAATACGGGCTATAATCCCTACATGTCGGAAGGCAAGAAGACCGTCAGTTATGAGATTTGCGAGCAGCTCGACTGGAATACGCCCGATGTGGTCTTTGTCAGCGTGGGTGATGGCTGCATCATTGGCGGCGTTTACAAAGGTTTTTATGACCTGCTGCAACTGGGTTGGATTGACCGCATGCCTCGCATCATAGGCGTGCAGGCTCAGGGTAGCAACTTTCTGGCCCAGGCCTGGGAGAAGGGAGAGGATGTGCTGACAAAAGCGCCCATCACAGCCCATACCGTGGCTGATAGCATCAGCGCGGGCCTGCCACGCGATCGTTTGAAGGCCATGCGTGCGGTAGTGGAAAGTGGCGGCGCGTTTGTCACGGTTAGCGATGAGGAGATTCTCACCGCCATCCCAGAGCTGGCGCAGCTTACAGGCGTGTTTGCGGAACCAGCAGGTGCGGCCGCGTATGCAGGACTACGCCAGGCTGTGCGTTCGGGCCTGGTGTCACCAGAGGATCGCATTGTGGTTATCAATACGGGCAACGGCCTCAAGGATGTGGCAAGCGCCATGCAGGCGGCCGAGATGACAGGCGCAGCTCCTCATTTCATCGCTCCTACTCTGGAGGCCGTGCGTCGAGCCATTGGCGACTGACTTGTAGTGCAAATCGTTCAAAAAACAGGTGCACAGCATCCCTCACCGGAGTCGATGAGACTTCCAGGTGATCCATCCTCGACATTTTCGTTTTCTAACCACTCATCCATACCCCTTAGTGACTCAATCATGTCCAAATTCAATCTAATCGACCTCACAATCCATGATGAAGAAGCGCTAGAGCACGCGGTGCAACGGGCCCGCGAGCGTAACATCATCATTCCCACCTTCGAACAACAACGCCACCCGGAGCTCATTCCTGCGGAAATCAAGGAAAAACTCAGGAATGTGGGCCTGTGGGATTTAAATCCCCTCAACCTCTTCCGCATCACCTGGAAGAATGAACCAACGCCTTTTGGCGGAGGTTTTGATGGCGTCAATTATCTGGAATATCCTAGCGAGCTGACACGCGTGCCCGCCCGCATCATCACTCTGGTGGGCAAGTGGTTTCCTACAGGAGCGCACAAAGTGGGTGCGGCTTTTGGCTGTCTGGTGCCCCGCCTGACCACAGGCCAGTTTGATCCCACATACCACAAGGCGGTGTGGCCCTCCACCGGCAATTACTGCCGAGGAGGCGCTTACGACTCCAATCTGCTGGGCTGTGAATCCATTGCCATCCTGCCCGAGGGCATGAGCAAGGAGCGCTTTGACTGGTTGAAGTCGGTGGCGGGGGAGATAATCGCTACGCCCGGAACTGAGAGCAATGTCAAGGAGATTTTCGACAAGTGCAACGAGTTGCGGGCCTCGGGTGAACCCTTGGTCATCTTCAACCAGTTCGATGAGTTCGGCAATTACCTGTGGCATTATGAGATTACCGGTCCGGCCATGGTCGAAGTGTTGGAAAGCGAGCTGGGACCGCAAGATCAATACCGGGGTGTGGTGCTGACTACCGGCTCCGCGGGAACCATTGCCAGCGGCGATTATCTCAAAGAGCGTTTCCCGACCAGTAAGATTGCAGCCAGTGAGGCATTGCAATGCCCCACGTTGTTGGAAAATGGCTTCGGAGCGCACCGCATCGAGGGCATTGGCGACAAGCATGTGCCCTGGATTCACAATGTCAAGAACACCGATATGGTGATGGCGGTGGACGACGAGGCCACCATCTCGTTGATGCGGCTGTTCAATGAACCTGAAGGGAAAAAGCTGCTGGTGGAAAAGGGTGTGCCAGAAGAATTTGTGAATCAGCTCGACTTATTGGGCATTTCTAGCATCGCCAACATGATTTCCGCCATCAAGTTCGCCAAATACTACGAACTGGGCGAGCATGATGTTATCATCACTGTGGCCACTGATTCTATGGAGATGTATGATAGCCGACTGCGGGAGCTGCGCGCGGAGCGGGGTGAGTTTACCCGAGAAGATGCAATCGCTGTCTGGGCTGAGTGGTTGGAAGGCATTGACATTGACCATATGCTGGAGACCCGCTATTATGACCGCAAACGCATCCACAATCTCAAGTATTACACCTGGGTGGAGCAACAGGGCAAAACCTATGAGGAGATTCAGGCCCAGTGGTATGATTACGATGATTACTGGAGCAGCATCCACGGCCATGTGGAGGAGTTAGATGCTCTGATCTCCGAGTTCAATCGACGCACCGGTTTGTTGCGTCAATAGCCAAGCACTCTATATGCACACTTTTTCTATGACTGAGCTCATTTTCCTTGGAATCGGGGCCATCACGCCCGAGCGGCCAGGTGACCACACCGCCATGCTCATCATCCACGGCCAGAATCGCATCTTATTAGATGCCGGGCCAGCGGTCATGATGCAATTGGATCACGTCGGGGTTCCGCCCGATCAGATCTCCCACATCTATTTTAGCCACCATCATGGGGATCACATTCTCGGCAGCCCGATGTTCCTCTTCTACCATCGCATGCGATATCTGATGGGCGCTCGTCCCACACTGGAAGGATGGTTGATGTTGGTGGAGACGGTCTACCCCAATTATCTGCCAAAAGTGGCAGAGGAACTTGCATTCCTCTTTCTGGAAGAAGGCGAAACTGAACCGTTGCCCGCGATTGACGATATCAGCATTACCCTAACTCAGACTCAACATGTCCCCGAACTGCCTGCATATGCCGCCCGCTTCGACTTCGCCCCCACCGATACAACGCCTGCATTCAGCATTGTCTATTCTGGTGATACAAGGCCCACAGAAGAGATGGTGAATCTGGCGCAGGGGGCAGATCTGCTCATCCATGAGGCCACCGCGGCGGAATCTTTAAACATGAGAAATGGGGGGGTGCATTCGACAGCCCGAGAGGCGGGCCAGGTTGCAGCGACTGCGGGCGTCGGAGCGCTGGCGCTTGTTCATCGCATGCCCGGTCCGCCAGAGGCGTGGATTCAGGAAGCGAGCGAGGCTTTTGGTGGTCTAATTTTTGCTCCTCAAGCTGGCGATCGATTACGATTTCCTTTACACTACACCACTACATCAAACTTCTAAACAAGGTGAATATTGATCATGGCACTTCCAACTCGCGACGAAGCCTGGACGATTGTTCAGGAATGGATTACCAATGAAGGTTTACGCAAACATGTGCTCTCTGTCGAGGCAGCGATGCGCGCCTATGCCCGCAAGTATGGCAAGGATGAAGCGCTGTGGGGCATCACTGGCCTGGTGCACGATATGGATTATGAGCGCTTCCCCGACATGACAGATGCAGAGAATGGTCATCCTCGCACCGAATTGCGCTTGTTCCAGGAATGGGGCTGGCCAGAGGAGCTCATTCATGCGGTAGCCGCGCACGCGGAGCATATGGGCGTGGAGCCGCAGACGCTGCTGGCGCGGGCGCTGCGGGCCTGCGACGAGATCACTGGTCTGATCATTGCCACCGCACTGGTGCGCCCAAGCAAAGATATTAGGGATGTGAAGGTGAAGTCGGTCAAAAAGAAGTGGAAGGATAAGAGTTTTACCGCGGCCATCGATCGAAATGAGATTGCGCACAATGTGGAGGCGCTGGGCGAAGATCTGAATGACCACATTGCATTGGTATTGGAAGCAATGAAGGGCATTGCCCAGGAGCTCGGGTTAGATGGGAGGTTGGCCGCTGGGGGGTAAGTCGTATTCAGTATTCGGCGCCGTGTGCTGCAAAAACATGGATCGGGGGCAGGGGCGGAGACCGGTTCATGTGGTGCATGTTCCGGTCATCCACGTCCGGTCCCCGATCACTTTCTCCGAGGTTGGGAAGAGGTTACAGTTTGCCCCGCCCTAAATGATCTTCAGATCGGGTGAGGTTTTGATTTTTTGCATGCTCACCTGGGCTGCGAGTTGGCGCGCGATCTCGCGGAAGGCTTCGGCGATTTCGGAGTCGGGCTCGACGGCCACGATGGGCTGGCCTACGTCGCCCCCTTCGCGCACGCGC
>CAZYSY010000103.1:0-2716 GCA_964650295.1 uncultured Caldilineales bacterium
TAGTCATTTTTGTATGGTTTGGTAATCGTTACGTTGGTGCATGCGGATGGGAAGATGATCTGTCCGATGACTGTCACAGCTCTCTGTCGGCAATGACGCCATAACCTTGCACATTTGCGGAAGATCATATCGAGATTTTTCCGCGGATCAGGTGAAGTGATCGGCTTACGCAAAATCAATACTTTTCTTGCACTTCGGCAAAGGCCACATCCAGGATATCTAGCGCCTGAGCGATGTGGTCTGCATTGGCGGTGAGAGGTGGGGCAATGCGAATGACATTGCCATACATGCCCCCCTTGCCAATGAGCAGACCGCGAGCCTTGGTGGCTTCGAAGAGTTCATTCACCGCTTGTGGCGCAGGTTCTTTGCTTTCACGATCTGCCACTACCTCGATGCCTTGCATCAGGCCCTTGCCCCGCACATCGCCCATGAGTGGATACTTTTCTTGTAGCTTTTCCAGGCCCGAACGCAGCATAACGCCCATCCTGGCCACATGTTCGGGCGACGCCTCTTCTTCCATGACCTCGATGGTGGCCAGAGCGGCCGCAGTTGAGACGGGGTTGCCGCCAAAGGTGCTGATGGTCAGGCCCTGGCTGGCCAGTGTTTCGGCAATCTCGGGCGTGGTCATGGTGTTGGAGAGGGGAAATCCATTGGCAATGCCCTTGGCCATGGTCATAATGTCGGGTTCTACATTCCAATGCTCGATGCCGAACCAATGCTCGCCCGTACGCCCGAAACCAGTCTGCACTTCGTCATCGATGAATAGGCCGCCGTAGTGATGGATAATCTCCACCACGATCTTGAAATACTCGGGCGGTGGGGTGATGAAACCACCCACGCCTTGAATCGGCTCGGCGATGAATGCAGCGATGCGACCCGATGTGGTGGTTTTGATCACCTCTTCCACATCCTGAGCGCAGGCCACGTCGCAAGCAGGATATGTCATCTTCAAGGGGCAGCGGTAGCAGTAAGGATTGAGAGCGTGTTTGATGCCTGGGATCTGCGTGCCGCCGATGCGCCATGCAGCGATACCTGTCAGGGTCATGGCCAGGGTAGATCGGCCGCTGTAGGCGTGGCGCAGGGCAACAACCTCCTGATAACCGGTCGCGGCCTTGGCCAGCATCACTGCGGTTTCATCCGCCTCGGTGCCTGAGCCGGTAAAAAATGACATGGAAAGGTCGCCAGGAGCGATTTCAGCCAGCTTCTCCGCTAGTCTCACCACATTTTCATGGGGGTAGAGGGTGGATGTGTGAATGATTTTGTCGATCTGCGCCTTGGCCCGTTCCGTGACCTTGGGGTGTTTGTGTCCTACGCTGGTGGTGAGGATGCCGCCGAAGAAATCAAGATAGCGGTTATCCTCCACATCCCATACATACAACCCCTCGCCGCGATCCAGGGCCAGGGGTTCTGTGTAGTAAAGAAGATAACTGGGCCAAAGGTAGGTTTTCTGCTTTTTTTGAATGGTTTGTTTGTCCATGAGATTAGGTGTTGAGTATGGGTTGATTGGGTATTGGCGACCAATGGTGGTTTTGATAAAATCAAATATAGAAGAGCAATACCGAATCGTTTACAGCTCTTTCCCAAGGCCCTTTTCTATTGCCCGACGGTACACTTCAGGCAAAATGGCGGCATATTCACCCCAAATACCCAGAGCGATGTACACAATAATTTCATCGTCCGATTCACGGCCGGGGATGCGTCCTGCAACAATATCGGGCCAGGAGCCATAGATGTTTTGCTTGCCAAAACCCTCCTGGGCCAACATGATCAGCTCCGGAGTGCGTGGGGATACGTATTTCCAACGATCCACCACCACTTTATCCGCCCGACGAATAACATCCAGATCAACTTCCTGATAGGAACCCATCTTGGCTACGAATGCGCCCGGTTTCAGCCAGTCGTATTCAACCAGTGGTTGGTTCCCCGTGGTGACCAATACAATGACATCTGCCTGACGAATTGCTGGCTCTCGCTCCTCCAGGGGTATGGCCTCGATGGGAAAAGGCATTTCCGAGCTCAGCTCTGTCGCCATCCGTTGCGCCACTTCAGGGTGGATATCCAATACCAGGGCCCGGTCGAAGTCGAAGCGTTGCGCCAACGCCTGCAGATGCATGCGTCCCTGCATACCCGCGCCGAAGATAGCCACCGTGGACGCGTCCTTTTTGGCCAGCCAGCGTGCGGTAATCGTGGTGGACGCGCCTGTTTTCAGGCCTGTCACCCATCCCGCCTCCATCAGGCAGACGGGATGGCCAGTGCGGGCGTCGTAGAGCAGCACCTGGGATGCCGTGGTGGGAAGCCCGAATTTCTGCGGATTCTCGGGGAAATAGCTGAAAATTTTCACATATGCGTACGCCTCACCCATCATGTAGCCGGAAAAAGGCTTGATGAAGCCTGCGTCGTCCACGGGCATATAAAACTTGTCGCCTGCAACATCACCTCTGGCGTCGGCCATGATGCCCGTCTCGGCCAAATTCACTGCTTCGGAAATCGTCAGGGTTTGTTGTACATCGTTTTCGGTAAGATAAAGCATGATGGTTTAGGGTTTGAGAAGGGACGTTAAATCGCGTTATTCGTGATATCGGGCCAGGAGTAAATTTCTTTGGCGATTTTCAGATACATAAAGGTTTCGGTCTCGCGGATGCCCTCGATGGTGCGGAGCCGGGTGGTGAGGAAGTCAAGCAGATGGTCGTTGTCCCGAAATACGACCTCGGCGAAC
>CAZYSY010000104.1:0-3310 GCA_964650295.1 uncultured Caldilineales bacterium
AACAGATTGCGCTGCTCGGAGCCCAGTTCGTACAATCGTTCGGGATGCCACTGCACGCCCAGGTAAAAGGGATGTCCGGGCAGTTCCAGGGCTTCGACCGTGCCATCATCGGCCCATGCTGTGGCCCGCAAGCCGGGTGCCAGGTCATCCGCGGGCACTGCCTGATGATGGTAGGTGTTGACCACAAGGGTGGCCCCGTTGGACAGGGTGCGGGCCAGCAGGCTGTCGGGCGCGATGCGCACGCTGTGCTGCGTGGGCGGGCCGTCGAAGGTATTGGCCACCTGCGCGTGTCCCTCGATGTGCTGGATGAGGCCGCCGCCCAGGGCGATGTTCATCACCTGGATGCCGCGACAGATGCCTAGCAGGGGCTTGTTGCTGGCCGCGGCCCGGCGGGCGATGGCAATTTCGAGATCATCCCGGGCCTCGTGCACGGAATCCATCAGCGTGCCATTCGGCTCCTGTCCGAAGCGCCGGGGATGCACATCGCCGCCGCCGGTGAGGATAACGCCATCCAGGGTCGCGCACAGTGCGTCCAGGTCATCATCTGGATAGATGGGAACAGGCTCACCGCCGAACATGGTGATGGCAAACCAATAGGTGGTCCGCCATTTGACGAAATACTCGCGACTGCGATCTTTGAATGTGTAGCCGATGCGAGGCGTGGTCATTGTCACAGGGTTTTCTCTCGTTCAATCAGTCGAGTGTGGTGGGGGCAAATGGGGTGAAGATGGAAACGCCATTGACATGGGGGACAATGAGCTCCATTTTACCATCCCCATCGATATCGTCAGCAAAAACCTGGCCTGTGATCTGCTCATTACAACCTGGATGTTCCACACTGATGATTTGAGAAGGAAAGCGATCCGCCGGATGCTCGTACAGGAGAATCTGATGCAACTGCACAATGGCGAGTTGAGGATATGGCGTATCCTTCAACTGAAAGAGCTGGAAGTCATTGATGCCCGGAGGAATAGGCGCCGATTCGGTCAACAGGCGTTTTGTGGCAATATCATAGGTCCGGATGCGGTTAGTGTGTTCATGGTCAGCAACCAAAAGGACGAGCTCGGGCGCTGCGTCCCCTGCAATATCGACGCTATAGGCGCCGCGTACGTCGAACGGCTCCACTCTCATGCTCCAATCCACTTTCTTTGTAACGCCATCCAACATGATCAAAGAATGATCGCTCTTTTTGCTTACCGTCAGTTCCAGAACGCCATCGTCGTCGATGTCGAATGGCTGGCTAAAAAGCAAGGCGTCTACATCCATGGTTTGCCAGCGATAATCCAATGTACGGGCGTCCCTCAAACTTATCCCATCCTTGTAATACTGTTTGGTGGAGCCTAATTCGTAATTGCCATCCCCATCGACGTCAGCCGTCCACAACGGATGCCACGCCTGATTGAATCGCTGGGCCGCTAATGCCTTTCCATCATGGTCGATGGATCTCAAAAGCGGGCCATTCTGGATGATGTTCTCATGATACACGTCTGCATCAGTCTGGCAGGAAAGGACTTTATCGGCGTGACTGATTGGCCACAGGGATTCCAGGCCCTCATTGGATTGGGGGCGTTTGGTGCGGCCATCGAAGACCCGAAGGAGATCAGCGCTCGGATATCCCCCATTACCGACGATAACGATCTCCCGTGCGTCATCATCATCGATCTGCATGGATAACGGTCTGTAATTCGGCTGGATGTTTGGTGTAATCTGGCCCGCAAGGACATGTTCGGATGCACGGGACCAGAACACCTCGAAACCCTCACACCGATGTTCTTTGTGGCGACAACCCCACCACAGAATATCCGACTTGCCGCCATTGCGAACATCTCCGACAGCGATGGCTCCTGATGCGCCAGCCTCAACCATCTCCCATTCCAAGGTGCGAGTTTCGAGATCGTACACCTTGAGGCGAGTCCCGCAAGCCAGTAGCAATTCGAGCTCCCCATCAGCGTCGCTATCCTCAACCAACATTCCGTAGGGCAGGCAGTTCGGCAACGTCATTTCCCATAGTTCCCGCTGCTGGGCGACATCGATGGCCGCGACCTGCCAGAAAGAACTGGGCGCATCATATTTTCTGATGAGCAGCTCCTCGACGCCGTCGGAGTCGACATCTGCGGGGTAAATCAGGTCGCCAAAGCCATCTTCGAAAAACCATTGCAGCGATGAAGAGGTGGGATCGATGACGCTGCCATGCTTCAAGATGATTTCTTGGGCAGGATCGTTATCCACCTGAGCAATGGTAAAAGTGCAATCCTCCAGACGTTCGCAGGCATCCACCGATCTGACCTCATATTCCCAAATCAATTGCAGGTCGGGTAGATGATAGGCCCGCAATAGGGCTCGTTGATAGTCTTGCGTCTTCAAAAAGGCGACCAACACCTGTTCGCCATTGCCGAACAGATCGGTGATCGCGATATCGCCGTAACCGTATATATCGAGATAATCTATGGGAAGATATCGGCGCTCGGGTCTGGCCGCGAAGGGCTGATAGAGTTCCAGCGCAACGCCTTCGGCCCGCGTCCATAATTCTGTGACGCCGTCTCCATCCCAATCACAGAAGCCCCAGGAATGATTCACGAAAGCACCCCAAAGAAAGTCGAATTGCTCGTCCTCTCCGTATCCGTAGACCGCGAGCACAGCCCCTTTGCGAACATAGACCTCGTTTTTCCCATCGCCATCCCAATCGAAAATCCTGATTTCCGTTGGAGCAGGAGATTCATATATGGTTGGATCGAGCCATAACCAATCTTGTTGTACGATGGGCGGTTGCGGTGTGCGGACGCCCATCAGGACGGTTGGCAGATAGATTGGATGGGGAGGGGCGTCAGAATGGGCGGGCGTTTGAATCAGCCCGACGCCAGCGAGAAGCGCCAAAAAGATGAGAATACGCTTTGTCAAGTTCGTCCCTCCCATGATGTTGTAGCTGACTACAATAAAACTTTTCTATTGGATGCGTGATGGGCAAAAAGCTCCCATCAAAAGAGCGTTGGCTGGTCAGAAGCGACGTCATCAGTGGTGTAGGGATAGCCAAGATGGATGTAGGCCCGGCGGGTGGCGACGCGCCCGCGCGGGGTGCGCTCCAAAAAGCCCAATTGCAGCAGATAGGGCTCCACCACGTCCATGATGGTGTCCGACTCCTCGCTGACCGACGCGGCCAGGGTGTCGAGCCCCACGGGCCCGCCCCCAAACTTGGTGATGATGGCCTCCAACACCGTGCGATCCAAGCTGTCCAGGCCCAGAGAATCGATCTCCAGCAGGGCCAGGGCGGCCTCGGCCACAGGTTGGGTGATGACGCCCTCGGCCCGCACCT
>CAZYSY010000105.1:0-13977 GCA_964650295.1 uncultured Caldilineales bacterium
TGAAAGATGGCAATGGCAACACCGTCGCCACCACAACCACCGACGACAATGGTGCGTATAGCTTCAATAACCTGGAGCCGGGCGATTACACCGTGGTGTTCAACCTGCCGGGCAGCGACTGGAGCTTCAGTCCCCAGGATAATGCCGGTGACGACACCAAGGACAGCGATGCCAACCCCAACACAGGCGAAGCCCAGACAAACCTCAGCTCCGGCGAAAATGACGACACCATCGATGCTGGCATGACCATTCCCTCTAGCTACACCATCACCAAAGAAAACACCACCCACGAGAATGATCTCACCCCTGGAGATCCCATCAGCTTCACCATCAGCATCAAAAATACCGGCAAAACCTGGCTGGCCGAAGTGCCTCTGCGTGACACCTACGATACCACATACCTGACCTACGTCAATGCAGACCCCACCTCGAACGACAACAACAATGACGGCATCATCGATTGGAGTGATCTCACCGTCAGCTTCAATCAGGATCTCGCTCCGGGTGCGACCTTCAGCGTTGTCGTGAACTTCACGGCCAAAGCAGCCACCGATGGTCTGCCAAATCGAGAGACCATCAACACAGCCACAGCGCACGACGTGAAAGTGGATCCCGATGGCCCCAATGGTCCCAACGGAGCCACCACCACACTGAGCGACCAAAACGACACCGCAGCTGTCACGATTTTGAACCCGGTTGATGTGCCCATGGCGGGCTTCTCAGCCCAAGGAGGCGAAGGAGCTGTCATCGTAAGCTGGCAGTCTGAAAACGAAACTGACGTTCTGGGTTATAACCTGCTTCGCAGCAATGGCAACGGCCAATACCAGCGCGTCAATGATGTCATCATCTTCGCCCGCTATGCTGGCGCGGCAAATGGCGCTAGTTATCAGATTTCCGACATCGCCCCCGCTGGCTTCTTCACCTACAGGCTCGAGATCGTACGCCTGGATGGTGGCACCGAGCAGTTTGGCGTGGCGCGAGTTGGAACCCGTCTCCCCTTCATGAAGTGATCGAGCTGGTTATTTCCCAGCTTCTCACACCATTACCACACAGCCAACAGGTCTCCCTGGGCACTCCCTCTCAGGGAGGCCTGTGGCGGATTTTACAGGCCATGCTCCTGATTCTGCACTTGTGAATCATCCACCATCCGAGAGTTGACCATGCGTTCTTACCTGTCAAAACTTATTCGCAACCCCCTTGCCACCATTATGCAGACTGGCGTCTTGCTCATCATGGCCAGCGGATTCGCTCCTATTGCCTCCGCCCATACCGCGACGACGCCAACAGTGAGTCCATCTCGACTCGCTGCCCCAACTGCTTCGTCATGGTCACCGCAGCATCCTGGTTATCGCGTCATTATTGGCCCCGATAAACCGGAAGGCTTGTATCGATTGGATTACAACTATCTGGCCAACGCAGGACTACCAGTGGACACCATCGATCCTCGCACCTTCCGTATGTATTGGATGGGTGAAGAAATCGCCATCCGGGTAGAAGGTGAGGCGGATGGCAGCTTTGATGCAGGTGACAGCATCTTGTTTTACGGGCGCAACGTCGATTCTCTCTTCTACGATGGACAACTTCCCACCAACAAATACACTGGAGAAAATGTATTCTGGCTGAGCTATGGCGGCGCTGTGGGCAAACGCATGGCCGAAGTAGATGGAACGCCAGCAAGCGCTCAGGCTGTTGCTTTTCCTCACAAAGAGCATCTGGAAGAAAATCACTATTATCTCTCCACTCGCCCATTCATCGAAGGTGAAGATCACTGGTATTGGCTCAAGATGGAAGCCTACGGCCCCAACTCCACCTCCAGAGATTTCACCTTCACTGCCAATAACATCGCAACGGGCGCCTATACCGGAGAGCTGACTGTCAAACTTCTCAGCACCATTGAGGGGGATGGCGGCACCAAAATACACGAACTCACACTTTATGTAAACGGAAACGAGGTCTATCACAACAAAGGCGACTGGCAAGGTGACACGCTGTTTGTCGCCACCGCGCAGGTCGATCAAGCTTATTTCCAGAACGGCTCGAACACGATTACCATCAAAATCACCAACGACAACACCACTGGATTTATCGATCAGGTTTATCCTAATTGGATTGACGTTGAATATTTCGACACCTTTGTCGCCGAAAATGACAGCTTGATCGCCGTCAATGAGAGCGGTGGGCAACAACAATATCAGGTTAGCCAATTTAGCAGCAACGATATCAGCATCTACGATGTCAGCGATATCAAAAATGTCAAACGTATCATCAACGGCGTTGTCAGCGGTGCGGGCCCCTACACCATCGCCTACGACAGCAATGCAACGAAGCTGCTTACCGTGGCCTCACCCGCATGGCAAACCCCCACGCGCATCGAATCCGTCAATTATCCGACGTCGAATTATACGCCCGCGGATCTGCTCGACGCCTCCATCCAGGCGGATTACATCATCATCACGCATCGCGAGTTTTGGACGCCCATACTAGACCTGGCCGATCATCGCGCCCATGATTACGCCGTCGTCATGGTGGACGCCCAGCAAGTGTATGATCAATTCAATGGCGGCATGATGTCGGCTGAGGCGATTCGCGACTTTTTGAGTTATACCTACGATAATTGGGCCAAACGCCCAACATTTGTTCTGCTTGTCGGTGACGCCACCTACGACATGCGAAACTACCTGGGCAATAGCTTCCCCACTTATATTCCGGTCTATCTCAAACTGGTCGGCAGCACAACGGGTGAAACCGATTCAGATAACCGTTTCGTCACGTTGGTCAATGATTCCACCTACGGTGACAAGTTGCCCGATATGCACATAGGCCGTTTTCCTGTGAACACAACAGACGAAGCTCAGGCGATGGTCGATAAAACCATTGCCTATGAAAACGCCACATGCGATCCCATGCCACTGGATGTGCTTTTCGTTGCGGATGATGAAGATGGCAATCTCTATTGGGATCTATCCGACGGCATCGCAGATGGCTATGCAGATCCTCCTGACAACACCATCAAATACCTGCCCGATCCCTACGTGCCTGTCAAAAAATATCTGGGCAAAGACTGCAACTATGCGGCGGATGGCAACGCTATCAGCGGCGATGAATGCCGACAGCAAATCATAGACAAACTCAACACCACAGGAGCCCTCCTCGTGAGCTATGTGGGCCATGCCACCAAAGATTACTGGGCGGTGGAACAAGTGTGGAACGAATCCGCAGTGGACCAACTCACCAACAGCAACGCTTGCGAACTGCCAGTGATGATCAACCTGGGGTGTGATGAGGGTTATTTCCACAACCCCACCGACTCAGCCGTCAGCGAATATGACGTGCGCAAGGCCTCGGTGGGGGCCGTGGCCTCCATCTCGCCCACCTACTACGGTTATCCCTACGGACACGACGCTTTTGAGAAGGGTTTTTTCCTGGCCGTGTTCCATGACGGCATTCAAGAACTCGGCATCGCCCTGACCAAAGCCAAACAACACGCCATGGATGAAGGGTATAACACCGAGCCCGATGGCTACCTCCTCATGGGCGATCCCGCCATGAAAATCAAAACAACCCAATCAACGCTGGGCGAGGTGGATTCATCCATCGCCTTGGTTTTGGGCTCGGTTCAACTTTCGTGGAATACGGTGGAGGGCGCCTCACAAATCGACATCTATCGCTCCACCGACGCGCCATACTTCACCCCCTCCGGCACGCCCTATGCTTCCGACGTAAGCGCTCCATGGCAAGACCCAGACCCCAACGCCATTGGAGATCCCGCCCACAACTACTTTTATGTCGTACGCGCCAGTGACGCCAGCGGCAACACCAGTGATGGGCCACATCACGGCGAATTCGATTTTGCTCTCGTGCCGGGCAATTGAACGTCCTCAGCCCACGATGCGACTCACAGCACTCTTTGTGGCGTGGTTGGCGGCATTTTTATTTCCCACCGTCGCACTTGCCTCCCCGCCAGAAAAAGACTCCCCCTTCCCCTGGAACCCGCCTACGCCCGCATTCAAGATTGAGGTTGATGAGACCGGTTTGTACGAGCTCTCTTACCAAACATTGACCGATGCTGGCGTTCCTGTCGACAATCTAGACCCGCGCACACTTCAAATCTTCGAGGCGGGCCATGAAATCGCCATTCAGGTCCTGGGCGAGGCCGATGGTCGGTTCGACGTCACCGACAAAATTCTTTTCATTGGTCGTTCCATCAACACCCGCTATACAAAAACTAACATCTATTGGCTCACATTTGACCAACAGCCAGGGCTACGCATAAACTATCGCATAGAGTACCCCAGAGGCGCACCGCTTTCGACCTACGTCTCCAGCGTGCGTGACGAAGAAAACCAAATCTACGTTTCAACCCTCCCCCTGGCCGCCGGACATGATCACTGGTATGGCCCTCCCATCCAGGCCGCGGGCATCGGGAACCCAGGAGAACGCGTCTTTCACCTTCAACTCAATGATGTCGCCGCCAATGGCGAGGCGCACCTAGAGGCCCAATTTGCAGGCAACGTCACAGGCAGACATCATCTAAAACTCTTCATCAACAACCAACTCATCTACGAAGGTGAATGGAACAACCGCACGCTGCATCAGGTCAGTGCCACGGCGCCCCAAACGATCCTCCATGATGGTGATAACCAGATCAAAGTACAACTGGTAAACGACACGCCCAACCAGGCCTTTGACATGGTATACACCGATTGGATCGAACTTCACTTTAATCGCAAACTGATAGCCCGGGAATACTCCCTCGATTTCAGCATCGATGAACCAGGCTCCTGGCAACTCGATATCAATGGTTTCGACACCTACAGCGTACGGGTGTATGACATTACAGACATTGCGCATCCCCAGCAAATAATTTTATGGGAGAGTCCGCCAACCTTACAAGCCGCCCTGAACACATACCGCCAATACATCTTTCCACCACGACGCCTCCTTACCAACCCCCACTTCACCCTTGGCGTCCGCATCACCCACCCAAAACGCTACCTGATTGTCGATGCGCATCATCTCCTTTCTCCCAACAACATCACAAAAGATCAGCCCTCAAACCTGCAGACGCCTCATCAGGGAGCAGATTATATACTCATCACCCACCGCGACTTTTGGCAAGCCGCCACACGCCTGGCACAATACCGAACCGACCTGGGCATGAGCGTAACCGTCGTCGACGTGCAGGACATATACGATGAGTTTAACGGTGGGTTGATGTCCGCCGAAGCCATACATGACTTTCTGGCCTACGCCTACAATCATTGGCCCGCACCAAGACCGCAATACGTGTTGTTGCTGGGCGACGGAACCTATGACATGCGGTGCGAATTGCCCAACACCGCCCCCACTTTCATCCCGCCCTACCTGGCATTTGTAGACACCCTCTTGGGCGAAGTGGCCACCGACAACCGATTCGTCACCATCACAGGCAATGACAGCATGCCCGAAATGTACATCGGACGCATGCCCGCCAATACCGCTGCAGAAGCCGATGTAATGGTGTCGAAAACCATCGAGTATGAACAATCGCCAACGCCAGGTAATTGGAACCAAAACATCCTTTTTGTCACGGATGACATAGAAGATGGCGGAGGCGACTTTTACGCCCTATCAGACGAACTTGCCGATGGCTATGCAGACCCTCCGGCCAACACCATCAAATTCCTTCCTCCGCCCTACCGCCCAACCAAAATATACGCTGGCGTCACCTGTGACCGATCCAATCCAGAATACTCATCAGAATGCAAACAGCAATTGAGTAGTTTTCTTGAAAATGAAGGCGCACTGATCCTAAACTACATCGGCCACGCCACCAAAGGCTATTGGGCCTCTGAAAAAATCATGGACCAGCCCACCATCGAGAGCATCGACAACGAAGGCAAATGGCCGATCACATTGGCCATGGCCTGTGTGGATGGATTCTTCCACCAACCAGGCGTTGGCGAACAATCATTTGCAGAAGCGAACGTTCGCGCAAAAGGAGGCTCTGTCGCCAGCTGGTCGGCCACCAGCCTCGGGTTGGCCAAACCACACCAGCTACTTGAAAAAGGCTTTTTCCTTGCCCTGTTTCACGAGCACCTTTCAACCTTGGGCGAAGTGACAACCGCCGCCAAACGATACACCCTCGAACACGCCCCCCAAAAGAAACATTACACCGAAGTTATTGATGTGTATACCCTCTTTGGAGACCCGGCACTGAAAATTCATGTTGCACAGCCATAATTTGAACAAACTGCCCACCACATTTCTATTGAGGAGCTATGAATTATGAAAACTCAAACAAAAATCAGCCTGATTGCGGCCATGACCATCCTTGGCATCCTTATTGGGGGATACATGACCGTCTTTGCTGGCATCAGCACCCTGGGCGACTTTGTCTGGTTCGACGAAAATGGCAATGGCATCAAAGATGAAGATGGCGTCGGCCCCGACTGGCGCGATTCAGGCATTGATGGCGTGTTGATCAACCTCTACATCGACAACGGCAACGCCATTTTCGAACCTGGCAGCGGTGACACCCTGGAAAAAAGCATGACCACTGGCGACAATCCTAGCACCTCGGAAATCGAGCACGGTTGGTATGACTTCACCGATCTCGGGACGTCTCTGGGCTGGTGGGTCGAAGTCGCCGATAGCAACTTCGATCATGGTGGGCCGCTGGAAGGCTATGAATACACCGGCAACAACGCACCGAACGCCTACAATGGCCCTGAACCCCGATTTGTCTACCTCAATGATGGCGTAATCAACTACGATGACGCGGACTTCGGTTACACCCTCAAAGACATCGTTTCTGTGGGCAATCTGGTTTGGTTCGATCCAAACAACAATGGCATTTTCGATGCCAATGAAACGGGCATCAACGGCATTACCGTCTACCTCTTCCAAGACGAAAATGGCAACGGCGTTCCTGAGCCTGGTGCAGGCGATGGCAACGCCATCTCCACCACGACCACCAGCCAAATGACCATCAATGGGCAAACCTATGATGGCATCTACCAATTCTTGAACCTCACGCCCAGCGATGCCAACGATCCCACAACCAACTACTTTGTCGCATTGTCATCCGCCGACCTGAAGGCGGCAGGATACACAACCAGCAGCACAGGCGCCAACGCTGCCCCCCTGGATAATGATGACAGTGACGATGGGTACCCCCTTTCGAACTCCCTCTACAATGCCAAACAGAGAATGGGATCGCACAGCATTGAAGCTTCCACGTACGTGGTTAGCAAACCCTTCTCGCTCACCAAGGGGGGACAACCTTCCAACCTGGCTACTGCAGATTGGGGCGACGCCGTAGGATATGCCGATACCAGCTCCTACATGACCGTCGATTTTGGATTCTTCACAGATCCTACCAATGCTATTGACATGCGAAACATGGAAGTCGACCAGACAGAAACAAACGTATGGATTTTGGTTGCTTTCATGGGTATCCTCATTCTCGCCGCATTCATCTTCCATCGCCAACGCAATCGAGTCACAGCAGATCATATCGACCAAGCATAACTCCATGCCCACCCATCTGACGCAATTTCGCTTCTTAATCATCCACACCAAGACACGCCAGTGACGCGTACGCGGATAATGTGGATTTCCATAGACTATCGTGTTCCGCTCATGATCCCCCTCGCTCCCTTTCTGTTGCGCATCGCATTGCAACAGCCCCCACGGAGCATGCGTATCCTTGTGAATTTTGTGTGAGGTTATTCAACCCCCTGCTTTTAGGCAATAGGACGCGCATGGTATGATTGGTGCGTCCTATTGTTTTTCTCTCTCCAACTCTTCAACCATTCTCTTTCTCTACGCTTACCAACCCAAATAATGAAGTCATCTTGCAGTAAACGGTCATCTCGACTCATCCCCCATCCCACCTCTCTTTCCAGGTGGTGGCTCAATGCAGCCTTGATAGTAGGGCTCATCCTATTGAGTGCACTTCTCATCTTTCCCGTACAGGCAGAAGGTCCACATCAAGAGGGGCCCGATCAGGGACTCTCACCTGTCGGTGCGTCGACACTGGGCGATTTGGTATGGTATGACGCCAACATAAATGGCATTCAAGATGATGGCCCCACCGCAGGATTGGATGATGTAATCATCAACCTTTATCGAGATGATGGTGACGCCATCTTCGAACCCAACGGAGATGACGGCTCCCCCTATAAGGTGGCTCGCACAGGCGATGACTCATCGACTTCTTCCGTGGAGCACGGATGGTATGATTTCATCAACATTCCCGCAGAGGGCGTCATCTACTGGGTATCGATCGCAGAAAGTAACTTCGAACCTGGCGGAACACTAGAGCATTACGTTTATACGGGACACCTGGGCGTTTCCTCCTATAGCGGCGATGAGCCCCGGCTGGTCTATTTGGCCGATGCCGTTGTAGATTACAACGATGCTGACTTTGGATTTACCAAAGCGGAAATCGAACTCATTGTCACGGCCGGCGACGCCGCAGATGGGCAGGCGCTGGCCGTTGCCACAAACGAAAAAGTCACTCTCACCTATAAACTGACCAATGTGGGAGACACCTATCTGGCCAATGCAAAAATCACCAGCGACAACGGCACGCCCGATGACGATTCCGACGACACCCTCATCTGCACAATCTCGAAACCGCTGGCGCCTAACGACTCTGAGACATGCACCAGCGAAGAAACTATTGACCACGACATTACAATCAACGCCAAAGCAACAGCCAACCCCGTTACAAGCAGCGGATCCGATTTGCCGGGAAACGACGCCCAAGCAAGCGATGACGCAACCATCGTGTTAAACCGCATTGCCATTGGCAACCGCGTTTGGGACGACGCCAGCGGATCACCTTTCAATCGACTCAACGGCAAAATGGATTCCGACGAAAGAGGCATTGGCGGAGTGACCGTGCAGTTATATCGCGACAACGGCGATGGACATTGCGACCCTGCCACTGACAACAAAGTTGCCGAAACATCCACCGATCCTCGCGGCTATTACACGTTTTTAAATGTGGCTCCAGGCTCCTATTGCGTTGCCATCCCCAGCAATATAATCGATGCTATACTGGGTAAAGCTAAAATTACAAAAAGTGATAATCATCATCCCGATAGTAGCGACGAAATGGATAGCCAAGGCAACGACGGCATATTGCAAGGCAACTTCTACATCACAAACATCTTCGACGCCACCCCCAATGGACAACAACACACCACCGATTTGGGAGACCCACAAGACTACGATGATGCCAGCGCCTACATGACCATCGACTTTGGGTTTGCGAAATCGGATGCCTCAGCGGTGCAGCTTGCAACGTTCAGGGCTCGAGATGGTCGACATCTCTTTGGTAGCCTTGGCTGGCTCATAGTGGGCTTCTTTGGCCTTGCCGCATTCGCATGGCGAGCCAAACGATAATCATTTCTCCAATCATCACCCTAGATCAGCTCCGTCAACTTTGGCGGGGCTTTTTTTATGGCCCGCCGCCACATGAGAATTATCACTTTTTTTACACCCTTTTGACAAAGGCTTGATATTTAAGGCCTAGAATAGATGAATATACAGCGTAACACAATTGTCGCCAACGTTCTCCGAAAGCAAAGCCAATGTCATTTCAAATTCGGGAGGCTTCCATGTCGCTAACAAGACGAGATTTTTTCAAGACGGGCGGAATGGCCGCCATCGCGCTGGGCGTCGCGGCCAGAGGCAACGCCCAGGCCCGCGCGTCTCGTGTTCGCCCGGCCATCCACTGGCAGGGCCGCCCCTCGCCCAAAAATGTCGGACCCGCCTTGCACCTGCTGCGACGGGTCACCTTCGGCCCCACCCGGGCGGAGCTAAATCGGGTGCGACGCATGGGCGTGGAAGCCTGGTTGGATGAACAACTCCATCCAGAAAACATCGACGACAGCGCCATAGAGACGCGCATCGCCCGCCGGTACCAGACCCTTTCCATGACTGCGCCCCAACTCGCGGAACTGGATGACTTTCCCCGCATCCGCCAGGAACTGCATGCAGCCACCATGGAGCGGGCTGTGTACAGCAAGCGCCAATTGCATCAGATGATGGTGGATTACTGGAGCAATCACTTCTCCATCTACATGTTCGATGGTCCGTTGCGCCTGTTGAAGACGGTGGAGGATCGAGAAGTGATGCGCAAATACGCGCTGAGCCCATTCCGGGAGATTTTGGGAGCCGACGCTCACAGTCCCGCCATGCTGGTGTATTTGGACAACGCCACCAGCACCGCGGCAGCGCCCAACGAAAATTATGCCCGGGAGATCATGGAGCTGCACACCCTGGGGGTGGATGGCGGCTACACCGAAACCGACGTCAAGGAACTCGCCCGCATACTCACCGGCTGGACGGTGCGGCGCGACACGGGCGAGTTCACCTTTGCAGCCAATCGGCACGACTGGAAGGCCAAAACCCTGCTAGGTCATGACTTTCCGGCCGGGCGAGGGGCTGCCGAGGGAGAGGAGGCGCTGGATATCCTGGCCAGCCATGACGCCACTCGCCATTATGTGGCTCATCGATTGTGTGTGCGCTTTGTGGCCGATGACCCGCCCGCAGACGTGGTGAATGCCGCAGCAGCCGCCTTCCGGGACACATCAGGCGACATTCGGGCCGTGCTGCGGGCCATCTTCACCCATGAGGATTTCTACGCCAGCGCAGGCATGAAATTGCGACGTCCTTTCGAGCTCATTGGCGCGGCCGTGCGCACCCTCGAGATTTCCAACGCCCGGGGGACGTCCATGGCCCGGGCGTTGTACCTGATGGACCAAACCCTCTTTGGTTGGCCAACCCCCGACGGTTACCCCGACGACGCGGCATCGTGGATGAACACCAATGCGCTGCTGACCCGCTGGAACATCGGGCTGGCGCTGGCGGAAGGCCGCGACCAGGGTGTGCAAATTCCCTGGAACTCATTCCGGGCTGAACTGGGAGCCAACCCCACCGCAGACCAGGTCCTGGACTTCTTCATCGATCTTATCCTGCACCAGGGCATCCACCCCGACGACCGCACCCAGTTGCAGGCATATCTTACCCATGATGGCTCAGGCTTCGATATCAACGATCCCGAACACGCCCGCCGCGTGCCCGAGCTGGCAGCCCTGCTGCTCAATTCTCCTTACTTCCAATGGCGATAATCGCCTTTCGATCTTCGGAGCAATCCCATGAAACTGACGCGACGCAATTTTCTCAAACTCTCGGGGATGTCTGCGCTGGCAGGCGTTCTCTACCGTCCTTCGTGGATGCCACGCATGGCCTTTCGCCCGGCTACTGGCGGCCCGGCAGGCGATATCCTCATCTGCATCTTCCTGCGCGGGGCCATGGATGGCCTCAACGCGGTGATCCCCCATGCCGAATCCCCTTATCACGATCTGCGCTCCACCATCCGCATTCCCGATCCCGACCAGCCCCATGGAGCCATCGATCTGGATGGCTTCTTTGGGCTACATCCAGCGTTGGAACCCCTGAAGGAGATCTACACGGAGGGTGACCTGGCCTTCGTCCACGCATCTGGCTCCCCCGATCCCTCCCGCTCCCACTTCGATGCCCAGGATTTCATGGAGCGGGGCGTTCCGGGCAACAAGACCATCACCACCGGCTGGCTGGCCAGGCATCTTGCCAGTGTGACCACGCAAAACGCGTCCCCTTTCCGGGCCGTGGGCATGGGCAACATCCTACAGACATCCTTGCATGGGCCTGTTTCCGCACTGGCGCTCAAATCCATCGCTGCTTTTCATCTCAACGGCAACGAGCAGGAGATCGCCCGGGTGCAGCAGACTTTACAAAGCCTCTACGTGGGCGACGCCTGGCTGGATCACGAAGGACAGCAGGTGTTCGAGGCTTTCGACTTTCTCGCCGAGGCCGATCCAATGCAATATCAGCCACAGCATGGCGCGGCGTATGACGAGGGTCTGTTCGGCAAGGCGCTGATGCAGATCGCTCAGATCATCCGGGCTGATATGGGCCTGGAAGTAGCCTGCATCGATCTCGGAGGCTGGGACACCCACGCGGAACAGGGCGGCGTGGATGGTTACATGGCCCGACTTCTGGAGGAGCTGGCCGCGGGCCTGGAGGCCTTTTACACCGACATGCAGGATGACATGTATCGCATCACCCTGGTGACCATGAGCGAATTCGGGCGCCGGGTGAAAGAAAACGCCAGCAGAGGCACAGATCATGGCCATGGCAATGTCATGTTCATCATGGGAGGCGGCGTCAATGGCGGTCGGGTTTATGGCGATTGGCCGGGCCTGGAAGAAGAAAATCTGGATCGGGGAGATCTGGCCATCACCACTGACTATCGCACCGTCCTCAGCGAGATCGTGCAAAAACGCCTGCTCAATCCCCAGCTCTCTCAGGTTTTCCCCGATTTCCAGCAGACCCCCTTCCTGGGCGTGGTTCAGGATCGCTCGGGGCTCCTGCGCCATCATCAATTTTGGCCCCGCGAGGAATAAGGCCCAACCACGCCCTGGCGACCAACGCTGTACCGATGAGCCTGCGGGCCACATCATCGGAGCATTCATTGGCCCGCAGGCGTTCATAGGCGCCTATTCAACTGCAAAGGGCTGCAGATGCTTGCGGAAGTGGATTTCCAGAGCGTTGTAGTAGGCTTCATCGTTTTCGCGCAGGGTTTGGAGGATGGCGTCGCCGTATTCGTCCAGCGCGGAGCCATAGGTGACGTGCAGCACCTGGCGGGCGTCGAACTGGTCGAGATAGCTTTCCAGACGCTCGTCGGGCATGCTGGCGGGGTCGGGCACGCGGCTGAGCTCGCCCGAGACGTGATAGGTGGCCCGATCGATGGGATAGCGCGTCATGGCCAGAGCCAAAATCTCCCGGAACAACGTCGGATTCACCCGGGCGATGACCCGCAGCGCCTCCAGATAACTGGTTCCCGCCGTCTTCAAGTGCACCACGCCCCGGGTCTGGCGGGCGAACGCGGGGTAGATGCTGAATTTGTCGGAGCCGGAATGGATGCTGAGCTTGTAGGGGCCAAAGTGCCGGGCGATGGCCGCGTGCTGGGCCAGACTGGCCTCGAACGCGTCCACATCGCCGATGTAATCCACGCCCTTTTCGAATTCACCCACGTAGCGGGGAGCCAGGCTCACCCATTGCACGCCCAAACGCTTGAGCTCGCTGGCGATGAAGAAATGCTCCGCGGGCGAGGTCACGGTTTCGGTCTCGTCCACCGACACCTCTAGCTCGAAATCCTCAGTGAGCCCGGCCAGATGGCGGTACATGCGCGCGGTGTGGGCGATGGCCGCGCCGTACTTCATGGCCGCCCGCACCAGCGTCTCGGCCGAAAAGTGAATCGCAAAGCCTTCTACCACAAATGTTTTGTTGAGATAGAGATGATGAAGTTGAGCATGGGTGATATCCAGCGCCCGCCAGGGGAATTCGGCATCGATGCGCTCAGCCAACTGGGCGAGAGGCGCAGTGTGCGCGGCATTGTTCACGTGATCGCCAGGGTCGATGGTAAAGAAGGTGTAGCCCGCGGCCACACAGATATCGATGTGCTCGGGCGTCTTGAGATGGTCTGCATCCGCGCCGTAGCCCGCCAGCCAGCCTTCCTGCAACACCCCCCACATGGCATCGTCGATGACCTGCTGCGGGGTGCGGCCGGTGCGAGCGTTTTCGCGCATCGATTGCTGGGCCACGATGGGCGCGACGCCTGCGCCCCGGGCCGCGCGCAGATGCCCGGGCGTGGCCAGGCCCAGGCGATCGCCCATGCCCGCGCTGGTGGCCAGGCCCAGCCGCCGCGGGCGCAGATGCGGCAGCAGTTCGCGCAAGGCGGCCGCGTTGGCCGCGTCAGTGGGGGCGACGAGCAGATGGAGGTCATCGTCCAGGGTCCGGGCCTCGCCTGTGAGCCCGGGCCGCGTCTTGCGCCCCAGCACGATGAGCCGCTTTTCGACGCCATCCTTGCCCACGGCAAACAGCGCATCATGCGCGGCGATGACCGATTCAGGATAAACGGCCAGCCCGGTGAGTGCA
>CAZYSY010000106.1:0-6052 GCA_964650295.1 uncultured Caldilineales bacterium
GGCACGGTGGACTTCGACGTGGCCTGGAATCACACCAGCTTCATGAGCCAGTACGTCGATTTCGTCGAGGACCTGAACCAGTACTTCACCCCCGAAGACCTGGCTCCCTTCAGCAAGGCCATCATCGACTCCGCCACCATCGACGGCAAACTGCAGCTCATCCCCCGCCACGCCGACATCTCGCAGCTGCACTATCGCACCGACCTGTTCGAGGATGCTGATCTGCAGGCCAAGTTCAAGGAGAAATACGGCTACGATCTGGTTCCCGCCGAAACCCTGGACCAGCTATACGATCAGGCTGAGTTCTTCGTGAACGAGGGCGCTGTGGACTACGGCACCGAGTTTGCGGGCAAGGAAGAAGCCCTGGCTGGCCGCTACTACGAAATCCTGAAGGCCAATGGCGGCAACTACTTCGACGAGAACTGGAACCCCATCTTCAATGATGAGGCGGGACAGAAATCGGCCCAGTGGATGCGCGACCTTTATGCCAATGGTTTGATCCCCAAGGACACCACCAACCTGCTGTGGCCCGAAGTGGCGCAGAACTGGTGTGACGGCAAGGTGGCCATCTATCTGGAGTGGCCTGGCTGGTACAGCTACTTCCAGGATCCTGAGAAATGCGCCGTGGCCGGCAAGTTCGGTCTGGCCCGCGGGCCTGTGGGCGATGCTGGCATCCACACTGGCTGGGCTGGCGCACATGCCTTCTCCATCCCCAAGGCTGCCAAGAACAAGGAGGCTGCGGCGCAGCTCATCAAGTTCTTGACCTCCGAAGCTGTGGCTTACGACGAGGCCAAGTTGGGCTTGCTACCCGTGCGGGATGATGTCTGGGCCCGGATCATCGAGGACGCCTCCGCTTCGGACAATCCTCTGGACAAGACCCGTCTGGAAATCGCTCAGGTTCAGATTTCGGAAGACTTCTTCACCCCGCCGCTGTTCGCGGACTGGATTTCCTTCACCAACCTCTGGTATCCCCAGTTGCAGAGCATCATCCTGGGCGACGTGGATGTGAAGGAAGGTCTGGATGAAGCCGTACAGCAGACGCACGACATGCTGGACGAGCTCGGCTACTACAACAAGTAATCACCTCTCAGGAGCGCCCGGTCTCGGGCCGGGCGCTCTCCCCACCTTTTGTGATTTTGGCCATGGACTCCATCCAACGCACGCCCTTATCCGGGGATGACGTCGTCGAGAGCGAAAAAGGGAAATCGAAGTCGCCCAAGAGTTTCAATGCGCATCGAAATTCGGGCATGTTTCCTTATCTGCTCATCGCGCCCGCACTGATCGCCATTGCGCTGATCGTGCTTTATCCCCTGATCTATTCCATCTATGTCAGTTTCACGCCCTATAATCTATTACGGCCCGCAAAAACCTTTGTCTTCCATTGGGACACCATGTTCAAAAACTATGTGAAGATGGTGCACGACAAAATCTTCTGGCGCTCGTGGGGCAACACCATCATCTTCCTGCTGGTGACCGTGAACCTGAGTTACATCTTATCCCTGGCGCTTTCGCAGCTCATGGCCAAGGTAACCCGTGGGCAAAGCATCATGCGCACCATGCTCATGGTCCCCATGATGTTTGCTCCCGTGCTGGTTGGCTTCCAGTTCGCCTGGTTTTTCAACGCCACCGTGGGCCTGGTCAACAACATCCTCATCTCTTTGGGCGTTCTGGCTGAGCCCAAAGCCTGGTTGGTGGATCAACCCTGGGGTATGATCGCCATTATGATCGCGGCCATCTGGATGAACATCCCCATGATGACCATCATTCTCCTGGCCGGAACCCTCTCGCTGCCCAGGGATGTGTATGAAGCCGCGGATGTGGATGGCGCGCCCGCCTGGCAGAAGTTCAAACACATCACATTCCCTTTGCTCAAGCCCTTCACCCTCATCGCCATGACGGTGCTCTCGTTGGATGTGGCCCGGGCTTACGACATCGTGCGGATTATGACCGGCGGCGGTCCCGCCCATCGCACGGAGATGATCTGGACTTACGCCGGGCGCATGGCCATCCGCAATGCACAGTTTGGCTACGCCAGCGCCATGGCCCTGACCAGCGTCGTGCTGGGCGTGCTTTTTACCCTCTATCTTTTCAAACAGCTTATCAACTCTCGGGTGGTGTATTGAGTGATGAAAATCAACCGTCGAAAACTAAGCGGCTGGGCCTACAACCTCTCGGCCGCTGTGATCCTGTTCATCTTCATCCTGCCGGCCCTGTGGATTGTCTTTACAGCCTTTCGGCCCGCCAATGAGGTCAATGTCACGCCGCCCATCTGGATTCCGCGCAAACTGACCCTGGATGCATTCGCTTCGTTGTTTGGCCTGAATCCCGACGTGGCCGCGGGCGTGCCCGTGAAGGAATACATGCGCAATTCCCTCTCGGTCGCCATCATCGCCACCATCATTTCCGTCAGTTTTGGCACCATGGCGGGATATGCTTTCTCCCGATTCGAGTTCAAGGGACACACCTTCCTCTTTCTGCTGATCATGCTGTCCCGCTCGGTGCCCGGTATCGCCCTGGGTTTCCCGCTCTTCTTGCTTATGCGCAATTATGGCCTTATCGATACCAGAACGGGCCTGGCCGCAGTGTACATCGCTCTCAACATCCCCTTCACCGCCTGGTTGATGGATGGCTTCTTCCGGCAGATACCCAAAGAGCTGGATGAGGCCGCGTACATCGATGGCTGCAACCATTGGTCCGCGTTCTGGCGCATCGATCTGCCTCTGGCCCTGCCTGGCATGTCCGCCGCGGCTATCTTCGCCTTCCTGGCTGCCTGGAACGAATATCAGATCGCCAGCCTGGTGACCAAAACGCCCGCAGCCAAAACCTTTCCTGTGGGCCTGTACGACTTCACCACCCAATTCACCGTGGACTGGCGAGGCATGACCGCCATGTCTGTGCTGATGATCATTCCCGCCATCATCTTCGTCATCCTTACCCAGCGCCGCCTCACCGAGGGCCTCACCTTCGGCGCTCTGAAAGGATAAGCATTGCCAACGCCCGCACACCATCGCAATCAAGGAGATTTCATGGCGGCAAAAGTCGAAATAGACTCAGGCATTTGTGGCATGCACACCACCGTCTGGGCCACTACCGATATGGCGACCTATCGCTGTAAACTGAAAATCACCAGCAGTTGCGAAGCCATCCAAAAACTGGCTGAAGAAATCCCCGAGGTCGATGCGTTTCAAGAGATATCCCTGCGTATGGGAGAAGGTCCGGAGGTCTTGCGCAAAGGCATGGCTATCTGTTTCCATTCAGCCTGCCCGGCGCCCGTGGGCATCATCAAGGCTATTGAGGTGGCTTCGCAACTGGCGCTCCCCAAAGATGCAATCATCAAAGTCTCAAAAATCAATGACTGATCCCAATTCTAGCTACCTGACAGTTTCAATAGAAGTGAGGTAGTAATCTAAAAGTGAAGGCAAGTTGATTCTTCAATCGATACTTGATGAAACTTCAACCGATACGAAAGATACTCAAATCGCGGCGTTCAGAGCGGTCAACCAGGTGTCGTAGCCCCGCTTGATCACCGAGGAGCCGGTGGCGGTATGCCAGACATAGAGCAATGCCACGGCAAACGCCAGACGAGAAAGACGCAAAAAATGACGCAAGTGCGTGAACTCAAGGTCCAGGCCATGTCCTTAAAAATCACCGAACATCTCTTCAATCCACATGCGACGCGAATGGCTCCGGCGTGCTGACCGTGGCAAAGCCAGATTCGTAACAATCAACAAGGATTCATCTCCACCCGGCTTCCAATAGAGCAATAGGCTGAACGGATACCGACACTTTTATGTCAACATTACTAATACTATCCAACGCTGCTGTCCCGACTTGCAAATGAATGATCTCAGAGATTGCCAGCCAGCGACATCGGGTGTTCGAACCAGGAAAGTGGAGCGCTGTCGCAACACATAGCGCCACTGCCACGCTTCCAACTGTGGCCCCGTTTGTGCGGCGCCCAGGTTCAGACAATGGGCAAAGCACGACGGTGAAAGGCGATAGCAACCATCAACAGTTGATGATTGAATCCTACTCCGGACCCATCAACAATCAACCGCACCTCGCCCAATGTGGCGATCTGCGCTTCCAGCAGCATAAGGGCTATTGGTACGTACCACAACCGAACCCGCAGTGCTCGATTCGCTGACAAACGGCTCAACCGCCGGGTCGCACTGGGCAATTTCACCCGCCAACTGATTTCATCTGCACTCCGGCTGAGATGAATCGATTTGCTGACATAGAGCCCAGCCAGCAACCAGGCGAAATTCCGTATTACAATGATGCGTTGTTTTGGTTGGAGTTGTAAAAGTGCGTGTAGCCAAGTATGATAGACACGGTTGATCGGCATCTTGACCTCCGAATTCTCAGAGTGTCGAAACTACATTTTCTCGGAGTTAAGCTTGCCGGTCAATCTTCGCTTTTTACTCTGACTAAACTGTCAGGTAGCTAGATCCCAATTTAAAACAAAAATCTGTAGTTATTTCCTTTCGCACAACGATTTTCTCTACTTCTTCTAAGGAGAACACATAACCATGAGTGAACAAATCCTCGACGCCATCTACTATGCAGTGCTGGACGGCAACGCGCCCGCCGCGGCCGAAGAGACTCAGAAAGCCCTCGATGCAGGCCTGACTGCTGAGAAAATCCTCTATCAGGGGTGCATTCCCGCCATGGACGAGGTGGGATACCAGTTCGAGATCGGGGAGAAGTTCGTGCCCGAAATGTTGATAGCTGCCCGAGCCATGGATGCCGCCATGCAGCTCCTGCGCCCGCTGCTTATCGAGGAAGGCGTCGAGCAGATCGGCACCGTCGTTGCTGGCACCGTTCAGGGTGACTTACACGACATCGGCAAAAATCTGGTCATGATGATGATGGAAGGCGCAGGCTTCCGCATCGTGGACCTGGGCACTGACGTGCCGCCCGAAAAATTCGTGGATGCAGTTAAGACCGAACACCCTGACATCGTGGCCATGTCCGCCCTACTGACCACCACCACCCGCTCCATCATCGCCACCATCCAGGCGCTGGAAGAAGCGGGCGTGCGAGATGAGGTGAAAGTGATGATCGGCGGTGCACCCATCACCCAGGAATTTGCGGACAAGGTGGGGGCGGATGGCTTCGCACCCGATGCAGGCAGCGCCGCGCGCAAGGCGAAAGAGCTCGTCGCGGCATAATTGCTTTGAAATCAGACCCGGAACGGGGATCAAAGACCCAGCCAAACTTTTGGTCCCCGTCGGCCAGTCATTTTCGTCGGTTGTCGGCGCTGGTCCGCCTGCCGTGGGCCTGTTCCAAACGCGGTTTGCCCCTGGAAGGTCCACCCTCCTGCGAACTTCGTGGACATGCCCAGGCCGTGCACCAATAGGGTCTGGCTCGCTTCGCCAGGCCTGTGAGGAAGTTGTGGTAAACTAATCGGCCTATCAGACAATCTCAGATGCAGGCAGCATTCATCAACGCAGCCATAAGCCGAGGTGACGCCACCTTCCGGCGGTCATTCCTCTGGAAACGGCCGTCACCTCGTTTTTTCATCGAAACCAGCGATATCCAGACATGTCATCCAGTCATTCCAACAAGTCCCCTTCAGCCGCGACGGTGGTTTTTCTGCCCTCCGGCCGGCGGGGAAAATTTCCTACCGGCATCACCCTGCTGGAGGCCGCCCGACAACTGGGCGAACCCATCGAAAGCATCTGTGGCGGGCACGTGGCCTGCGGCAAGTGCCAGGTGCGCATCGAGGCGGGCAGCTTCCCGCGGCTGGGCATCGAATCGGGCCCGGAGCATGTGACGCCGCCCACCGACGAGGAGCGGGCCTGGCTGCGGGCGGAGGCTGGCGCAGAGGCCTCGTCGCTGCGGCTGGCCTGCAACGCCCGCATTCTGGATGATGTGGTGGTGTTCGTGCCGGAGCAGGCCCGCGTGCATCAGCAGGTCATCCGCAAGGACGCCACCGACAGGGCCATCGTGGTCGATCCCGCCATCCGCCAGGTGTATGTGGAGCTGACGCCGCCCACGCTGGGGGATTATCGCAGCGACTGGGAGCGCCTGCAGGATGGTCTGCGGG
>CAZYSY010000107.1:0-21748 GCA_964650295.1 uncultured Caldilineales bacterium
GTTCGGGTTTTGCGTAGTGTATTGACTATGCGAAACAACAACCTTTCTGCACTGGGCGAGTTGATGCTGGCATCTCACGCCAGCCTGCGGGATGATTACGAGGTGAGCAGCAAAAAGTTAGACCTGCTGGTGGAGCTGGCAATGAACGCGGGCGCGTTAGGCGCGCGCCTCACCGGCGCGGGCTTCGGCGGCTGCGCCATCGCCCTCTGCCGGGCCGAAGACGCGGACGCCATCGCCCAGAGCGTCATCGAGGCCTACAACGAGCGCACGGGTCTGAACGGCTACACCTTCGTGACCGTCGCTGCCAATGGCGCGGGCGTTGTTGGGTAATTCAAAATTCAAAAGGAAAAATGCAAAATGCTTGGCCCCTTTGCGTCTTTGCGTGCGATCCAATTTACGCCATCTGCTCGGAGAGGCGGGGCTTGAGGGCGTAGAGCAGCAGGCCCAGGCCCGAGATAACGCCCCCTAGCAGCAACGGCCAGCTATTGCCCTGCTGCCACAACAACCCGCCCAGGAAGGGCGCGGGAATGGTGGTCATGCCCCGGATCAGGTAGTAGAGGCCCACTACCCGGCCCCGATGCGCCTCCTCCGCCAGATCCACGATGCGGGCCTTGCGCGCGGGCTCGCCGATCTCCCGCAGTCCGGCGATGATGAAGGAGATGAAGAGCAGGCCCGAGGGCAGCGCCACCAGGCTCAGGGGAAAGAGGGTGAAGAAGGCGAAGGTGGCCAGGATGAAGGGCTGACGCCCCCAGCGGTCGGCCAGGTAGGCCGCGGGCAGATACCCGGCAATGGCCACGATCATCTGCAACGAGGTGAGCGCGCCAAACTCCAGGGGCGAACGGCCCCGCACATTCAGCACCCACAGCACCACGTAGACCGCGGCCAGATTGGAGCCGAAGCGCACCAGACAATCGGCCAGCAGCAACTGCCGCAAGGAGCCGGGCATCAGCCGCCAGATGACCTTCATGGGCGCATGGTCGTCCTCTTTGGCGGGCGGCGTGGGCTGGTAGAAATGGGATTGCAGGTAGATGGCGATGAGTGCGAAAACCAGGGCCACAGCAAAGCCGATGTGCATGCCCGAGACCAGACCGAACCGAGCCAGCAAGTATCCGCCCAGGGGCGGGGCGATGACGATGGGGATACGCTTCCAGATAGATTGCACGCTGAAGCCCATTGCCCGCTTGGACTTGCTCAGGGTGTCGCCAATGAGCGCAAAAATCGCGGGCTGCGACATGCTGCTCCAGGCCATCACCAGCAGCGTGCCCGCCACCACCACCTCCCACCGCTTCGTCAGCAGGTAGGTCAGGTATCCCAGGGCCGCGATGATGTTGAACAGCGTCAGCGCCCGTTTACGCCCCAGCCTGTCGGCCAGCCACCCGCCCGGATACTGGTAGATGGCGTCCACAATGCGCTTGAAGGAGCCATACGCGCCGATGGCTACCGCGCTGGCCCCCAATACCTCCAGATACTTGGGCATGAACCGCACCCACAGCTCCTCCCCCATACCGATCACCAGCAATGCGCCCAGCAGCACGACGATGTTGTGTTCAAGAGCAAGGAAATCCCGGATGGATCGGGAGCGTTGTGAATGCATGAATCGCTCCAAGGGTAATGAAAGCGAGGACCGCCGGTCGGCTACACTACAAAGCACATCATACGTCTGTTTTGAGGTTCTGTCCAGCTCCCGGCTGCATAGCCAACTTCTATTTCCGGGCGAAAATAGCGTATACTTGGGGTTGTAACTTCATCATCTTATCAACGAGGATAAATTATGCGCGCTGTCGATGTCATTGCCCATAAGCGAGACGGTTTGGAATTGACCGCCGAAGAAATAGACTTTTTCATTCAGGGATACACGCGGGGCGATATCCCCGATTATCAGGCCGCGGCCTGGGCCATGGCCGTCTTGTTGCAAGGGATGACTGATCGAGAAGTAACCGATCTCACCCTAAGCATGGCCCAGTCGGGCGATATGTTAGATTTGAGCGACGTGATCAAACCAGTAGCCGACAAACACTCCACCGGTGGTGTAGGAGACAAAGTCACCTTGGCCCTTGCGCCCCTAGTTGCGGCGGCCGGTCAACCCATCGGCAAGATGTCAGGGCGAGGACTGGGTTTCTCGGGCGGCACACTGGACAAACTCGAATCCATTCCCGGTTGGAGCGGTGAACTCAATGAAAGTTCATTCAAGCGCCAGCTCGCAGAAATTGGCGTTGTGGTGGCAGGCCAAACGGCCGAACTGGCTCCCGCAGATAAAAAACTCTATGCATTACGAGATGTAACCGCTACCGTGCCCAGCATGGCGCTCATCGCTTCATCCATCATGTCAAAGAAGCTCGCGGCAGGTGCGGATGTCATCCTACTAGATGTAAAAGTCGGGAGTGGCGCATTTATGCAAACCTTAGAAGATGCCATTGAGTTAGCCCGACTAATGGTCGCCATTGGCAGATTAGCCGGTCGCAAGGTTGCGGCCCGTGTCACCGATATGTCGCAGCCGCTGGGGCTGGCCGTGGGCAACAGCCTGGAAGTGAAAGAGGCCATCGCCACGCTCAAAGGCCAGGGGCCGGCCGATTTCACCGAACTCATCCTCACCGAATCCGCACACCTCCTGCATATGTGCGGACGTGTGGCCAGCGTGGAGGACGGCCGCCAGCGAGTAGAGGAAGCCCTGCACAGTGGCCGGGCGCTTGACAAATTCCGGGCCTTCATCAGCGCCCAGGGCGGCGTCGCCCGCGTAGCCGATGAGCCCGATACAGTACTTGCATTGGCGCCAGTGGTGATGCCGCTTGAGTCGCCGCAGGCGGGCTATCTAGCCCAGGTGAGAGCGCGAACCTTCGGCGAAGTGACTGTCAAGCTTGGGGGAGGGCGCGAGAAGAAGGGAGACCCCATCGACCATCGCGTGGGCATTTTGCTGCATGCAAAAGTTGGCGATCATGTTAATGTCGGCGATGTGCTATGCGATATCCACGCCCGCACCGAAGCAGAAGCGCAAGCAGCAGCGAAGGAATTACTCACAGCTTATTCCTGGTCCAAAACACCTGTTGAGCCCCCGGCTCTAATCAAAACCACCATCGAATAAGAGGCCAAACCGATATACAAACGCCCCTGCGCACGCTCAATGAGGAGAAGCCAGATGTCCGCACAACTTTATCCTGTCATTCTTGCCGCTGCCCGCACACCCGGAGGTCGGTTGGGAGGCGCTCTCAGCAGTACGCCTGCGCCCAAGCTGGGCGCACATGTCATTAGAGCAGTGATTGAACGATCTGGCGTCGAACCAGCAGAAGTCGATGAGGTGTTTATGGGACAGGTAATTCCTGCTGGCAGCGGCCAGGCTCCAGCACGCCAGGCGGCCATTAACGGCGGCCTGCCTGAGAACGTGGGCGCAGTGACATTGAACAAAGTTTGCGGCTCGGGTCTGCGCGCAGTGATGTTCGCTGCCAGCGCAATACGCGCTGGCGATGGGAGGCTTTACATCGCCGGCGGGATGGAGAACATGAGCATGGGACCGTACATGCTGCCCAAAGCCAGGTTTGGTTACCGGTTAGGCGACGGTGAGGTGCTGGATGCAACCGTGCACGATGGCCTTATTGACCCCTTCAACAGCATCCACATGGGCAATGAGGCGGAATGGATCGCCCGCACATTCAACATCACCCGCGAGATGCAGGATCAATTCGCTTATCAGAGTCATATGCGGGCGGCGGCCGCCACCGAATCGGGCGCTTTCAAGGATGAGATCGTGCCCATCACCGTGCGGCAGAAGCGCAAGGAGATCGTGGTGGAGCGGGACGAGCCCATCCGCCCGGACACCAACCTGGAGACCCTGGCCCGGTTGCGCCCTGCATTCGAGGAAGGCGGCACAGTGACCGCAGGTAATGCTCCGCCCATCAGCGACGGCGCCGCAGCGGTCGTTGTCACCCATCCTGACTACGCGCAAAGTCACGATTTGCAGCCACTGGCCCGCATCATCGGCTACACTTACGCCGCGGTCGAGCCGCTCAAAGTCTTCACCGCTCCGCCCTACGCCATCCGCCGCCTGCTGGGCAAGATCGGCTGGGAGCTTTCTGATGTGGACCTGTTCGAGCTAAACGAAGCCTTCGCCGCCCAATCCCTACAAAATATCATTGAATTGGGATTAGACCCCGCTAAAGTTAACGTTCATGGCGGAGCTATCGCCTTGGGTCACCCCTTAGGCGCCAGTGGCGCACGAGTGTTGACGACGCTCATCTTCGCCTTACGCCAACACGGCGGACAGCGCGGCATTGCTGCTCTCTGCTTGGGCGGGGGTGAAGCTGTCGCCATGGCAGTTGAGCTCGCTTGAACATCAAAACGATGACATCTGAAAAACGACATCGGACACTACTATTCTGCCTCGGAGCCGCCAATCGCTGAATCATGGATTCCCAACGTAAACTCCCCATTGCCATCATTTTACCCCATGCCTCGCTAGAAACGCCGCCCGAATTTACAGGAAGGTTGGCTATTGATGAAAAGGATATTTTTAACGAGGCCGACGTTTACACGGATTTACTCTTCGACTTTCGAGAACGGGTTGCACATTGGGTGCGCTTTCCATACGCTCGCGCACTCATTGACGTGAATCGTCCAGATGATCCGGCGATGCTCAAACGCGTGGGAGATGGTGTAATTAAAGATATCACCAGCTATGGTCGTGCCGTATTCAAACCGGATCAGCGCCCCGATCTAGCGGAGGAGCGGGAGATTATCCATCGCTATTGGCAACCATGGCACGATCGCCTGGATGCCATCGCCTCGGATATCAACGTAAAATTGGTGATTGATGCACATAGCATGGCAGCTCGTGGCCCACGAAAGTATGATGTTATGCAAAGAATCCGCCCCAGAGCCTGCGTTTCCAATCTTGGCGATGAGTCAGGGCGCGCCAACGGCTTTCTGGGAACCACCATCGATGAAGCACCTCTTCGCTTTCTCGGCGAGGAGGTGGAGCGACGTTTTAGACCACTGGATATTTTATGCAAAGAAGCAGAGCCAGGTCCGGTAGTACTCAATACTCCCTACAAAGGTGGGTGGGATTTGAAGGCCCATGGCCTTGAAAGCGCACAACCATGGGTCATGATAGAAATCAGTCGCGCCATGTATATCGGCCGCCAAGACGAAATGACCCCTGTCCAACCACCAAGGATGGAGCGAATCGGACCATTACGCGAGGCCCTGTGGGAGGCCATCACAGCGCTTTACTGGAGACTAGAAGAAGACCGATTCTGAGTCTGCTCACTATGGTTGGTGTAGTGTGAACAAGGTCACCTCGGGCAGACAATTGATGCGCAAGGGGACACTGATCTCGCCCAGACCGCGATTAGTGTAAAGCCACATGTTTCCAACTTGATACAGTCCCATATCGTATTTTCGCCCAAGATAAGGGAGTACATACGCACCATGTCCAGGCATACGCACTTGTCCTCCATGTGAGTGTCCGGAAAGTTGTAGCGCCATGTGCGCCGCAGGTGCATACACATCCGCCAAATCTGGCTCGTGCAGCAACAGAATAACTGGGGCGCCATCTGGAGCCCCAGCCAATGTGGCGTTGATATCAGGATGCCCAGACCACCCATCATCAAGGCCAGCCAACACGATGCTGGCATCTCCGCGCACTATGGGGACATGCTGATTGATAAGCAATGGAATGCGACTCTGGGAGAATCCGCGCTTGACTAATTCTACATCCAACCAATAATCATGATTGCCGAGGACGCCAAAAACACCATTCCGGGCATCGAGTTGAGCAATGAGGGGTATAAGCTCATCCATCCCTTCAGGATCGTGCCATACGTAATCTCCAGTCAACACCATCAGGTCAGGTTTCAAGTTATTGGCGATATCCACCGCCTTCTGGATGAAGTGTGGGCGAGTGTAGGGCAACAGATGGATGTCACTGAGTTGGGCGATCGTAAAACCATCGAATGCTGATGGCAGCCCAGCGATAGGTAGTTGGACTCGCTCAATGCATATCTTGTCGATTTCATTTGCTAAGGTCAACGCGCCAGATGCGCCCGCAGCGGCGGCCGCCACAGCAGCGCCGCTTAGCTTGAGAAATTGACGACGTGAAAATATACGAGGCCCTTTCATCGTGTCAATATGCATGCCCATCCATCATTCGCTGCGCACCTGCCCCGGAATGGCTGGCGTGCCCTGCTTCCAATAATAGTCGAAAGCTCGCCGAAAGTCAGCAATAGCCGCGGGTGAATCGGTAGCTAAGTTGTACTCAACCAGTCCAGAACCATCCCCCCAGGCGCTATAATGAAAATTCTGACTCCCCACTACCAGGAATTGGCCATCAACAACGAAAGCCTTGGTATGCATCCTCCCGGTGTAGTAGCGAAATTCGGCCAGATCGCTGAGACCGCGGCGGGCAAGCTCCTTACGAAACGTCTCAATGGCCACGCTATTTTCAATACCATTCATGTTCACATCGGTGGTGAGAACGCGAATGTGAACGCCGTTTTTCTCCATGGTATCGAGAAGGGCTTGCATGTACGGCAACGAATCATCAACGGTGCAAAAATCTTCCATGATAATGCCCAAGACACAGTAAGCTTTCAAGGAGAAATTGACCTCGAAGATATCGATAGTCTCCTGAGCAGAACGGAGAAGCGCAGTCAAGGCTTCATCGCTTTCGGGTCGGTTATAGGTGCGCAGCAAAGAGAAGGCCACGTCATCTTCGGTGGTGGGGCGATAGAGTAGGGTTTCGGGAACATGACCTTCGTCAACAGGCCGGAAGGTGCAGTAACGGGCCCACTTGCCGCGCGGGGGCGACATACCAGGACAAACCACCTTCTCAGCCCCACTCCACAAATCATCAAAATCAGCTACTGCATCCTGAGCCACCGGACCATAAAAGGCCATACCAAAATCCACCAGCGAGACGCCTAGCCCTGAAGGGTGAGCTTCGCTAAGATGCAGGTAGCTGTAATTAAATCCCGCTGCCGTGACCATTCGCCCATCAATGACCAAAAATTTTGCATGGCTATGTGGATTCTGACCGTCGAAGTTGGCCAATTCAACTTTCCAGCCCAATTGTGGATTTTCCAACTCAGGCAGCCCCGCCTTTTGTAGCACATCCAGCACGTTCCAAATTTGTTCACCCCAAGTGAAGCTGGCCAGTTCGGGATAATTCCCCAAAAGAATGCGCACAGTAATTCCGCGTGGGTATGCCTCAGGATGAGTTTCCAGACTATGATAAAGATCTACAATGGCGCGGGCAAAGACGTAACCGGGGCTGTCATCATTTTCATCCGCCATCCACTCCATATTCGTGAATAGCACCTCGTATTGAGCGCCCCGAATCTCGGCAGCGATATCATCAAAGCCACCATATTCCGACTCTGTTTTCTGAGAGAAAGACGGCACTGGAACGGGCAGGTAAAGTAGCCCGTGGTAGTCATTACGACAGTAGGGAATAAATGCGTCTGACGGGCGATATTTTCCGCTAGTAAGCACTGCTAAAATGGCGTCGCCGTAGATAGAGCCGGTAGATTCAGGACAATTGTAATGAGGCTGGGCGGCCTGCCACACCAGCTTACCAGCATCATCTACCCAAGTCATGAACATTGCTCCATCAGGTCCAGCGACGGCAGAGGGAGCGACTAGGGTTCGAGTAGCAGCAGCGACGCTAGCCGTATGCCATTCGCGATCACCCCTAACACTGTCGTAAATAAAATTGCCAGGATTGATAACGCCGAAATTGTTGACTATCTCAGCAGCGCTCCACAAAAGGTGTAAACGTCCAACACCGTCCCTGACCAAAGAGGGACGGCCCGAGCAATGAGGGAAATTGAGAACCTCAGGGGAGCCAATATTATCAGACTTAGAAACCCAGTAATTTACTCGGCCATCTTCGCCGCACCAGGCCGCATGAAAACGGTCACCACCATCGTAGAAGATAATGGGGTTACTCCCTGGTCGGCTCCACAAAGGGCGGGGGAACCAGGCGCCCTCCCGATAAAGGATGAAGATCACCTCCCCGGCGGATTCGAATGCCAGGATGAACTGTCCCTGGGCGACCGCCGCCAACTGAGGTTTGGAACCGCTAAAGGGCAGACACTTGGGTGTATTGGAAGGCGCACCGTCTGACAACCAAGATGCATACTGCATATCACCTCCAAGAGTCTGCCACGCCACCATCACCCGTCCAAAAGCGTCCACCGCAACAACGGGTAATGAGGGCGATCCTGTATCAGAAGTGCAGGATGCGGGTTGAGCAGTGAGATCGGTTGGCTCTGTACAGGTGGCTCCAGTACAGCGGGAGTACATGATGTGTGTATGAATCAGGTCAGAGGTAGTGGCCTCCTCCCAAACCACATGCAAGATTCCATGGCTATCCACGGCGATTTGGGGATGCTGAGCGTAACCGTCGGGAGAAGAGATAACCACAGGGGCTTCCCATGTGGGGTGAGCCAGGTTGTCCATGGTAGATAAACTCAGCATAATCTTGCTGCAAGTAGAATCATGCCGAGTCCAGACCAAAGCCAGACGTTTATTGGGACCAGCAACAAAACCAGGTGAAAATGCAGCAGCACCCTCTCCCACCAGCTTCGGCTCACCCCAGGCGACACCCACGGATTCAGAGGCGATAATAGACGCAGTGCTAGGAGGATGCATCCCTGCAAACACATATAGATGATAAGCTCCTCCTAAGAGACTGACGCCTAGCATGGATGTGGCGAAGAAAACCACAAGCTGCCAAAATCGTGTCATTCGTTTGGGAAGATGGCCTTCTCCGCGGCGCTGGCGGTTGAACCAAGTGTAGATCAACCCTATGGGCGCTCCCATCACACTAAAAAAGAGGAAAGTCATGCCAACCACGAGCCAAATATTGATGCTGTGATCTCCAATTCTTATTGCATCTTCCGTCAGCCGAAGCAACAGCCCGGTCAACGCTCCCCCTAACAAACCGCCAACCATTGACGCCAACAGCACACTCCATCCATATTTGAACCCAACGCTAGCAAAACCAAGAATCACCCCAGAAACTACCCCGTAAGCAAAACCAATGACGGCGAAAAGTATCGCAAAATGAAAACTCTGGGCGCCAATATTATTGTAATAAATGCCTAGTAGAGACAACCATAGTAATAATAGGCTGACGACGAGGGTCTGGGATGTCGCAAAAGCAATTGCCCCTGCCCATACATATCGACGTCGCAACGCCCGGGGGTCAATGAGGCTTAATAACCAGCCGATAATGCCGCCGATGACCGCACCAGAGACAGCCATAGCCAGGACAAAAAGGAAAATTGCGACGAGCAAGCGTTGCAAAGGCTGGGCCTGGCTAACTGAATTAACAACCAGCTTGATCAGACCACTGCGGAACAAGAACCAACCGGACAGAATGCCCGCCCAGCCAGCGAAGCCAAAGCCCAGAGCAGCAAACAAGATGCCGCGCCCTGGGCCGTTAGCCGCGAAGGAGCGAAAATCAAACAAAGCTGTTACCCCTGGCGCTTAGCCACGCTGATGTAATACAACAATTGCAGTATAGAGGTGACAGCGGCTGCTAGATAGGTCAACCCTGCGGCGGTGAGTACAGCCTTCGCCCCCAGCTTGTCCTTTTCCGACGCCAACAGACCTGCTTCATCCAGCAGCCTCAATGCACGACGACTGGCATCAAATTCCACAGGTAGAGTGAGAACAGAGAATAGCACCATCAGAGCAAAGAAAAAGATACCCACCCAGAGCAGGTTTGCCATATTGAACCACAGGCCAAAAAAGATGGAGATATAGGAAATAGTGGGGCTGAATTGTAGTGCAGGCAACAGAAAATTTCGTAAGCCGATGAGCCCAGAGCCAGTCTGATACTGCTGCACATGTCCCAACTCATGTGCAGCAATGGCCATGGCCGCCACCGAATTTTTTCCCGCAGTAGTGTCGGAAAGTCGAACCACGTTGTGGTGAGGATCGAAATGATCGCTCATCTCACCTTCGACTTTTTCTACAGGAATGGGTTGCAACTTGGTGCGAGAAAAAAGTTGGTTTGCCACTTCGGCGCCAGATAATCCTGGGCTGTTGCGCACCTGACTCCATTTAGCGATGGTGGATTTGAGATAAATCTGGACGCCAATGGAAATCAGCAACGCAGGGACAAAAACATACCAGAGATAAACAGGATCAATATACCAAAACATAATACATTACCCCCAGGATTGAACGTAAATTTCTTTGCTGAATGTGTAGGTTCGATTCGATTTGATTTGCCACCAGATACCAGCAACAGTCAGTGCCAAAGCAACAAGAAGCCAAAACATTGAGGCGTCAGCCAGAGCAAGAATCGCACTACCGCCTTCGCGCAGAGTCTGCAGTGAGACTTGATTGAGCATGACCAACACCGCTACAACGGAAGCCACGCCACCGCCCAGTGCCGTCAGGGCAACAATCACATATTTTTGCAGATTCATAACCAACACAAACACAATGGTAACTATGGCAAAGATGACTCCCACGACAAAAACCAATAAGCCGCCTGAGAGTCCAAACAGTCCCATCAGGCTCACGCCCAGGCCGTAACCCACACTGCCAGCCACAACGGCAACGCCAAGGAAGTAAAACAGATAGGAAAACAACGCCACCAGTAGCCCTATAATGAAACCCACTATCCAGCCAGTAGTTGTGGCCAGAAACCCCTGACCAAAGAGCAGGGTAAGAGCATTGGCGCCCATCCAGAAACCGGCAAAGAAACCCCAGATGGGCAACATCACCAAAAACAGACGATAACCGTAGAAAGTGAAGGCCAATCCAATCAAAAGCAGGATCAGCCCTCCAACAATGGCGGATAACATACTAATTTCTCCTTTTCCAGTGAAATGAGACGTTCATTCGAAGGCAGCTGGCACTATGAACAGCCATATATATGCACTAAACTTCTTAACGCCAGAGACAAAAGTGAGTAACTTGATATGAATAAATATCAAAACCATTATAACAAATTCACACCCAAGAAGAAAAGGAGGGGTGGCGAGATGGGTGCGTTTCAAAATTGGGGCAGACATTGCAAAACCCGCCGGATTGCGAATCCGGCTCCGAAGCGGGGGTCCCCAGGGCGGATTCGCAATCAGACCGGCCCAAAAATAAAAGCACCCCCAAATTAAAACGCACCCCGGCGAGATACGCTTTCAGCGCAAAACAATTACAACATAAACGGGCGAGATGGCGACTTATAGTGGACAAAAACCGACATCTTAAAACACACCTGGGGGGCAGTCTCCACCGAAAAAGGATATTTCCCCAGGTTTGGTGCGAGGTGGTACAATGTGAATTATAAGACACACCATACGCCTACCCCCTCCTCTTCCCCCGTTGCTTACAGGAGGTTCTCTTGTCAGAAATGATCATAGTGCTTTTTGGCGTTATCGTCGTGCTGTTGGTTGTGCTCATCTATTTGGTGATCACACGGAGTAAAATCGAACCGGAGAATTTAGAAGTCGCTGTGGCAAAGGCTGTCCAGCAAGTGGGTCTCGAACAAGCGGTAGGACGTTTAGAAACGTACGCGCGCGATATTCGCCACGATTACCGCTCATTAGATCGGATGTTGCGCGTGCCTACAGAGCGTGGCTCCTTGGGAGAAATTGCATTGGAAAAAATCCTAGCAGATCAACTCCCGCCTGATATGTACGGCATTCGACAGCGATTGTTTAATGGTGATATCCCTGACGCTTACATAAAATCGACCAGCGGCTTTATCATCATTGACTCCAAATTCCCATTAGATAATTATCGACGACTACGAGAAACACGCGATCCGAAGGCCCGAGCACAATACAAACGTCGTTTTTTAGGTGATGTACGGGGACATCTTGAAAAAATAGCATCGACCTATATTCGTCCAGAAAAAGGTACAGCCGAATTCGCATTTGCTTTTATCCCCTCCGAAGGGGTTTATTATTTCCTAGTCAATTATGGGTATGATTTGCTTCGTAAATATGCTTTGACTGGGGTGCAGGTAGTATCGCCATTAACGTTGGCACATAAAATCGAGTTGATTCGCGCAGGCGTACATGCACGTCGCCTCTCGGAGCAAGCGCAGGAAGTAAGAAACGAAATCATCGAGCTCTCACGGCGATTTTCCCAGGTGGATGAAGCTTGGCGGATATTTTACGCGACCCATTTTCGCAATGCCATCAACAAGGCTGAAGAAATCGACAACGCTTATCGGCAGGTGCGCGAGACATTCGATAGTATTGCTCGCGTCGAATAGATGCTTTATTTGCTAGGCGAATGCGCAATAATTACCACAAATACAATAAGCGATGTCCAAGTCAATCACACTTCCGAAAAAGATTTATGAAGGGATGGTGGTACATGCTAAAGAGAATTTCCCAAATGAAGTGTGCGGTTTGCTTTGTGGCCAATCTGGTTGTGTTACGAACATTTTACCAGCGCATAATATTTCGCCAACGCCGTATAGTGACTACCAGGTAGATCCTGAAACGTTGCTGCACGCTTTACGCCGGGAAGAGGAAGGGGATGAACTCATCGCCATCTACCACAGTCACCCAACCAGCGCTGCTTACCCTTCAGCTACAGATGCTGCAAAAGCCTACTATCCCAATAGTATCTATTTAATTCTTTCGCTGCAGAAGATGGATGCACCGGAATTAACTGGTTTTTTTTTACGGCCAGAACTTATTCTTTCGGGACGCGCCGCTACAAAATTGTTGAAAGAGATAGTTTTTTCCGAAGTTCGGCCGGGCCTGTTCAGCGTGTATCTCCCCCCCCCAATAGAGGCTCATCACTTTGAGTTTCTGCCCAATACATTGCCTAAGGTGGCATTCTACCTTATCTTCGAAGACAATGGATTATACCACACGCCAGAGGTACGGTTGATAAGTGTCGAGCCAGTTGAGGTAATCATCGAAACTTAGACTCACCATCACGGTAACTTGATGACATGGCTTGAATTGTAAACTTATGTCACTGCTCGAAATACTAAAGTCCAATCGACACATGCCATATCATCGCGCCAGTGACCGTCAGCCCGTGACCACCATTCTTGAACGGCAAGGTACTTGTTCGGGCAAACACCACTTGCTTGCCGCAATGTTTCGTGAGCTGGGACTAAATGCCTCAGTACCTGTAGGTGGCGTTTTCGTTGATGTACATAACTGGGTGGAGATTTCACTTCCCTCGGACAAAATGATCATTGACGCCACTTGGTCACTAAAATTGAAACGCTATGGATTTCCGGCTAACGAAATGTTTGAATTAGGCAAAAGTCAAGATATAGCCTATCCTATCATGCAAACCTACATCGTCCCAGATGGCCAAGACCCACAGATTTTCAAAGAACAATTGCTACGTGAATATTTTAATGATGAGGAATTACTTGCCCGCGAGGCATTTATCCAGACATTAAGCGAAATGTTAGCCTACGCTGAATCTTAACCCTGCCCCCCTTAAAAGGAGCCACAATGTCCCGACGAGCCTTTTTACTGCTAAGCGCCACAGCACTTTTCATCCTACTGCTGACGCCTGTTACCGCCCGGGGTCAGGCCGGGGCGGACGCCCGTGTAGACGCCGACGTTTGGAAGAGACTGACCGAAAAGGGTGAGGCTGACGTCCTCATCTTCCTCAGTTCACACCCTGATCTGACTCCAGCCCAGCGTATCATGGATAAAACAAAACGCGGACAGTGGGTGTATGACACGCTCCGCGCCACCTCCCGAAAAGAACAGGCGCCCATCAAAGCTGAATTGGCGCGCATGGGAATAAATTACCGCTCTTACTGGATCGTCAACGCGGTGTGGGCGCGGGTCAACAAACGCCAACTGGAGAGATTGTTGAGCGTACCCAATGTTCAAAAAATAACGCTGGACCGACCTTATCGCGTCATTGAACCTTTTCCATCCCAACCATTCATTGCTCAAGAATCGACCAACATCGAGTGGGGCGTCAACCGAGTGAATGCCCCCTGGGCCTGGGAGCAAGGTTTTACGGGCGCTGGCATAGTTGTCGCCGGTCAAGATACAGGCTATCAGTGGAATCACCCAGCACTGGTGCGAGCATATCGCGGATTCGATACTAATAACCCCAACAATCCTGACCATGATTACAACTGGCACGATAGCATTCACAATGACATCAGCGGCAACGGCACCAATCCTTGTGGATTCGATAGCGCCGAGCCCTGTGACGACCACGGACATGGCACGCACACCATGGGCACAATTGCTGGCAACGACATGGACCCCAACGATTCCGATTGGCCTGAGGGCGCAAACAATGCCATTGGTGTTGCGCCCGGCGCAAAGTGGGTGGCCTGTCGCAACATGGAAGAAGGCAATGGACGTCCGTCCACCTATATCGAGTGCTTCGAATGGTTTACAGCCCCCTGGCCCATCGGCGGAGACCCCGACGAGGATGGAGATCCCAGTAAAGCACCAGACGTCATCAATAACTCGTGGGGTTGCCCGCCCTCAGAGCAGTGCACCGGGTCTGAAATCGAACCAGCTATGAATGCAGCCATTGATGCTGGCATCGTGGTAGTGGTATCTGCGGGCAATGCTGGCTCCAGTTGCAGCAGCGTTAACGACCCACCCGCGATATACCCCCGATCGTTCGCAGTGGCGGCCACCGACAGTGCCGACAACTTGGCCAGTTTCAGTAGTCGCGGACCTGTCATATACAATGGTGAGACCTTTCGGAAGCCTAACATCAGTGGGCCAGGTGTGAGTGTGCGCTCCGCCTATCCAACCAACAGCTATTCAACCATGTCCGGCACCAGCATGGCAGGACCTCACGTGGCAGGGGTCACTGCGCTGCTGCTCTCAGCCGAACCATCGCTGAAAGGCCGCGTGCAGATGGTAGAACAGATACTCATGCGTACGGCAAACCCCAAGACCAGCTCTCAGGGTTGCGGCGGAGACAGTGCCAGCGATGTGCCAAACAATGGTTTTGGTTGGGGCGTCGTCGACGCCAGAAACGCCATCCAATCCCTGTCGCAACAGGGAACACTTACAGGTGTAATCACCGACACCATTACCGCGGCAACAGTGGCAGATGCTACCGTCGCCTTGCACCCCCTGGACAATCCAGCCACAACAGTAATGACTACAACCACCAACGCCACGGGCGTTTACACCTTTACCACCCAATGGGGCGAATACGAAATCAGCGTCACCAAAGCAACCTATGCTGAAAAACAAACTTCTCCCATCTACGTGGTAGGTGGCAAGACAACGACCGAGGACATCGGTATCGACCCCATTCCCACCAGCATTTCTGATCTCACAATCAGCATCTCTGATTCAAACATCTTATTGGAATGGACGCACAAAGACAGCTCAATCGTTCGCTATGAAATCTGGCGAGCTATTGACTCCCCCTACTTCTCGCCAGACGTAACTGGAACCAAAATCGGAGAAGTTGCACCGGGAAACACAGGAGAAACGCTCTCTTATAGCGACACTGACAGTCCTCTAGGCAACGCCAACCAACAAGGATACTATCTGGTTCTACCGGTTAACAGTGTTGGCCAACGCGCCTCACCAGAACCACACGAAGGTGAATTCGACTTTGCAATAATCCCGGGCGATTGATCACATCCCTCAAATCAAATTTCACAAGCATTACCAGCCAAACAGATGCAGCGTCAGTAATGCACGGATGCATTTCAAAATGGGGGCAACCATCGCCAGGGCGGATTGCGAATCCGCCCGGCAAAACAGAAAAGCGCCCAACATTGAACCATGCCCAGACAATGAGTGCGGTTCAACATAGATGCATTTACTCGATGTAGACCGACTAATGTTGTCAGGCCAGCGAGTCACAGACCCGCATGCGCACATTTTGACTCTCCAGCCGAACTGTGACCCGACGACATGGATAAACTGCCCCGAAATTGATACGCACCCGTAATGCACCAATGGATTGACAACCAGACACCATGGCAGTATACTAAAATTCATAGATGGCAAGCTCCACCGTTTTGTTATGGAGGGTGATTTGAAAACATACAAACATTTACACATCATGATAATTTTACAATTACTGATATTGTTGGTGATGGCATTATCGGGCTGCGCTGTGAATGTGGGAGACAAAAGCATCTCCATTGCCCACAAAAAAGAGAATGGAAATACATCTACCCAAGGAGGCGCAGCATTACAAACGGCCGTTGCCGCCACATTAACCGCAGTTTCAATCCCAACAGCCACTCCCACATTTTCGGCGGAAAAACAACTACAAACTGCTGTGGCAGCAACACTGACAGCAGTAGCAGCGCAACAGTCTACCCCCGAGACGAGCTCGATAACACCAACCGCATCACCAACCCCCTCCTCAAAATCTGCGGTGGCAACGCCAAAACCAACAAAAATAAAGACCAAAGCGCCCCCGGCAGCGTCCACCCCGATCCCCAAACCTGGTTTTGTGCTGGATTTTGAAAATTTTGGAATATGGAAACGAGGAGTTCAGCCTTATGGGAACATGACGGTCACACAGGAAAAGGTCCACGAAGGGGAAAATGCAGCAAAACTCACTTATGATTTCCCCAAGGTTAATGACGACTTCGTGGTCTTCCTAAAAAAACCACCTGCCCCCATTCCGGACAACCCAGTAGATTTAACTATCTGGGTGTATGGCGACGGATCGAAACACTTCCTCAACGTCTGGGTAATAGATAATCAAAAAGAAGTGCGACAATTCACCTTTGGCCAAATTAACCACAAAGATACCTGGCAGCCAATGACAGCGCATCTGGATACAACGGCGAATTGGCCACAGGACCATATCAGTGGTCCAGATAACGGAAAGTTGGACTACCCAATTCGCCTTTATGCGCTGGTGCTAGATTCCATCAGCAATCAGCCGACAAATGGTGCAATCTATTTAGATCAGTTAATTGTTGGAACTTCTAGCGCTAATGAAGATACACCTCAAGCGACTACAACCACCACACCAACCGTTGCTTCAGGACCGTTGAGCGGCCACATTGCTTATGCCGTTGCTACCGGAGAAACAACGAATATCATAATCTTGGATGTGGCAACAGGTGACACATGGACCGCATTTACTTATGGACGGCACCCAGAAATAAGAAATGATGGATCGTTAATTATTTTGGACGGCATCGGCAACGGCAAAAACAATTTATTTACAGTTCATATCGATGGCTCAAACCCCCAACAAATCAGTAATCATACTGAGGATAGTTATCCAAACTGGTCGCCAGACAACGCGCGGATCGTCTATTACTCGGCACTTTTTGGCGATCACAAAAATCGTATCTACATCCAATATGACATTGGCCAAGAACCCTTACCACTGAAAGTAAAAGGAATGGATGCTTTTGGCCGATTTCCTATTTGGCTACCCAACTGGCGAATCGCGTATTCAGGATGCAATTATTGGATTTCGGGGGCGGATTGCGGCATCTGGTCAGTGGGGAGTGATGGAAGTGGAGACCCCATCCACCTCACAACAACTCCCAGCGACATCAGTACAGACGTATATGGAAACAACTTGCTTTATGCCTCTGAAAGTTCGGGCAATTGGGAGTTATACCTAATCCCCATCACGGGAGGGGTGTCGCACAACCTGACCAACAACACGGCACAAGATGTCGCCGGAACATTCTCGCCCGATGGACACTCCATTGCGTTCATCTCGAGTCGGGGCGGCACTTGGGCGATCTGGGTAATGAATGCAGATGGCAGCAATCCAAGAAAACTAAAAGATGTACCGGAGGGCTTTGGTGACGAATGGCAAATCTCACATATTTCGTGGTCGCCCTGATTAATCCCTACCATGTGCTTGGCTAACGTCATTATTCCCATCGCCAAATACAGTTCAGTTAGCACCGCCCCCCTATCGCCAAATCGATAGGGGGCTTTTTTTACCGATTTACCTAACATCTATAATCATATACCGAAAATTACCCACTGTCCGAGGGTAACAACGCCAAATTACGCACAGTATTGAAGCATCCCATCGGTTGAGGGTGCGATTCAATAGCGCCCGACTTGAGTCGACATGAAATGCCATAAGCACTCCCTATTTAGAAAAGTGTCCCCTTGTTACACTCGGTTGACAACCCTTAAGGCATTGTGGTAAACAGTACATTGTCTGACAACTTGTTGAATTGCATTGTCACAATGTCAACAAAATTAAAACCTCTTCCCAATACCCCATCGCAAGGAGGTCCAACATGTCGAAGAAAATCTTTCTCTTAATGGTAAGCGTCCTGATTGCCAGCCTTGTTCTGATGGCATGTGCAGCACCGCCATCTGCCACAAAATCGCCAACAGAAGGAGGTGAACAGCCTCAGTCAACCGCTGGCCCAACAGAAGGAAGTGAAGCAAAACGCCAGTTGGAAATTTACCACTGGTGGACAGCTCCAGGAGAACGCGAGGCCGCAGACGCCATGTTCAAAGCTTTGCATGACGCCTACCCGGATATCGAGGTGGTCGAAAATCCCAGTCCTGGGGGAGGTGGCGTTAATCAGCGTGTTGTATTGCAGTCACGAATTGCCTCGGGCGACTACCCTGACACCTTCCAAACATTAGGTGGCGCCGAACTAAAGAATTATGTCGATAGTGGAGTGCTTACTCCACTGGATGATCTCTATGAGGAATTGAAATATGCGGATGTCATCCCTGGCCCACTGTATAAAGCGGTCACCATAAATGATCACCCTTATTCAGTGCCACTAAACATGCACATTCAAAATATCCTCTACTACGACAAAGCTTTGTTCGACGAATTAACCATCACACCACCGACCAACTACGATGAATTAGTCTCGACTTGCGAAACCATCAAACAGGCAAAACCAGATATGGCTTGTATTGGCCTTGGCTCCAAGGAAAAATGGGGAGACGCATTTGTGTTTGACAGTTTACTGCTTGAGACAGGAGGTGCTGAACACTATGTCCAAATCTATAAGGGCGAAGCGGACATAACCAACGATGAAGCATATCGTACAGCACTTGAACGGTTTGAGACGCTCATCCCCTATTTGAATGGCGATCATTCCAGTTTGACCTGGGACCAAGCTACAGCATTACTTGGATCACACAAAGCAGCCATGACCATCATGGGCACTTGGGCCATTGGCGCCCTCACTAAAGGATCGGGCATGGAACCGGGTAAGGATTTTGGCGCAGTCACATTTCCTCAAAAACCGGAACGCGTACTACTTTTCCATCCAGACACCTACGGAAAAACCGTTAAAGCACCACACCCCACAGCCGTGGATGACTGGCTTAAGGTTGTCGCCTCGCCCGAGCTACAAATCCCGACGGATGTCATTCAAGGGGGGCTTTTTGCTCGCACCGACATCGCTGCTAATGAGTTTCCAGATCCAATCCGCCAAGAATTACAGAACTACGTAGCCAAAAATCCTGGCATGCTCATTTTGGATCAGCACGGTAGCATATTGCCTGCCACAGCTCAGCCAGTTTACTGGGATATTTTATCCACCTTCCTGGTGCAGCCGGATGTGGACAAGACAATAAAGGATGTAGCCACAATGATGGAAACCTACGAAGTCAAGAATGCCTCGGGCTGGTATCAGTGGCCTTAATTTGACGCCTTCGTCAACATACATCACTGACCGTTAACAGGGTAGGCAGGGGGTGTTAAATATCATCCTCTGCCTATTTACTTGTCAGCGTTTTACCTGCGAGGCCTACATGGCAAAAAGAAATAAAAAAAGAAAATCAAACATCGAAAGAATGACCTGGCATGAAAATCTAGTTTTTCTGGGGCCGTTACTTTTTTTCTTGGCTTTGCTGTATGGCACGCTGATGTGGACGATCTATGTGTCATTTACAGATTGGCACACCATGGCGCCGAATTATGAATTAGCAGGACTAAAATGGTATCAGTTCTTAATCAAACAACCACGATTTCATATCGACATCATTAACAACCTTAAATGGTTGCTATTGGGCGTCATCCCAACTGCCACGGTCGCCATTTTTCTTGCCTACTTTCTGGAGTTATCTCCTTTTCCCAGACTGGAATCTTACACCCGGACGCTAATTCTTTACCCTGTAGCGATGTCATTCATCGTGACAGGAACAATTTGGTCGTGGATGTATCAACCGGATAACGGCGTTATCAACACCCTATTGCGTGGCCTGGGCCTGAAAGGTGATTTTGCTTTTCTAATAAATCCAAAAACAGCGACTTATTGGTTGATTTTGATCTTCGTGTGGCAATATCTCGGATTCGCAGTAATCATCATCCAATCCTCTTTTCGCACAACTGAACTACAGGAAATGATCGAGGCAGCCACGGTGGATGGTGCGGGGCGCCTGCGTATTTTGTTCGTCATTATTCTCCCCAACATTAAAGCAGGATTACTTATTCTTGTGTCATTACTGCTGATCTCCACACTCAAGGTCTTCGATATTGTTTTCATCACCACGAATGGCGGTCCAGGAATTTCTACTGATGTATTGGCATTGAACATGTGGATGACGACATTCCAACAACATTTGGTTTCAGCAGGTGCAGGACTTGGCGTGATAATTTTCCTTGTTTCATTCATTCTTGTAATCCCATACACCATTTACGCACTTCGGAAGTGGTTCAATGACTAGCAAAAGTCTTGGCGCTAAAATCCTCGCCATTTCCATCCTGTTAGGACTCACCATCATATATCTGTTGCCCATCTATGTGATGGTGGCCACATCATTGAAAACACCAGAAGAGATCAGTCAAGGGCAATATCTACTACCGACAGGTACGCCACAATGGAGCAACTACACAGAAGTACTGTTTGGCAGCACTCGCTTTCGGAGTGAAATGATCACTCGACTCAAGAACTCAATTGTGATCTCATTCTCGGTCACGGCTCTGGCCGCATTTTTTGGTGGATTAAGCGGCTATTATCTCAGCCGTAATAAGTCTATTTTTTCACGCAGCCTATTTGTCTTGGTTGGCATTGGTCTATATCTGCCCTACCAAGTCGTTATCATTCCATTGTCAATTCTGATGTCCAAAACAGGTCTAAATCAATCCTACGCAGGCCTAATCATGAGCTATCTAATTTTAAACATGCCTCTGGCCACAGTACTCCTGGGCACGTTTTTCTTGGGGATTCCCAAGGAACTCGAGGAAGCCGCCCTGGTTGACGGGGCATCCAAAATCCAAATTTTCTTCCGAATTGTGGTTCCTATTTCATTGCCAGCTTACGCCTCGGTGGCTATTATCGTTTTCACGCAAGTTTGGAATGAATTCTTTCTTGCACTTACCCTATCATCGCGAAACACCCAAACTGTGCAGGTGATTATGGCAGAGGCGAAAGGCACGACATTAGTGCTTTACAACCTACAAATGGCAGCAGCACTTATCGCAGTATCTATCCCTTTGTTCTTCTTCTTTTTCCTTAGTCGCTATTTCGTGCGGGGTATTCTTGCTGGCGCACTCAAGGGAGGATGATTCATATGATGTGAATAGCGGGAAATAAATCCCCCCAACTAAATCCAGGTAACATCTACAGACAAGATCAGCTTTAGCAACGCCACAATCAATACTAACGCGCCTTGACCATTATTTGCAAGAAAGTAAATTGTACCCTATATTTCTTTTTCGTAGTTCCCTTCCCACCCCAGCTTCTACGCATTGCTACACCATGCGTAACTCGTCACTTTTCAAGGAGGAGAAAATGTCAGGTTACAAGAAACTCGCTCTCGTGCTCGGAGCGCTTCTCATCTTCGCACTGGCGCTCACGGCCTGCGGCAGCCAACCCACGCCCGCACCGGTGCAGCCC